>CANGQE010000017.1 GCA_947455845.1 Rickettsiales bacterium | reverse complement strand
TTATAAGGTGATCCGTAACGGCTCAATTTCTTTGGTTAAATATAATAAAACTGGCGGGATGCCGTTTGATGTCGTAGTGGAGAAAGATGGGAAAAAAGTTGGTGTAGAAGTTTGTTTCCAAGTAACGACCAATAGTGTCATTGAGAGAAAATCAGGACAAGCGCAAAGTCGTTTAAAATTGATGCGTGATAACAAATTTTTTATCGCATATGTTATAGACGGGGCTGGTAATTTTCAGCGTTCTTCAGCGGTAAGCACTATTTGCAGTTTTAGCGATTGTACGGTTGCGTACTCGAAAGATGAAATAAAAGTTTTAGCAAATTTTATTAAGGAAAAACTCAATGATTAAATTTGTCGATTTATTTGCTGGTATTGGAGGGATTCGATTAGGATTTGAGCAAGCAATGCAAGAGCTTGGAATCGAAACAAAATGTGTGCTGTCATCTGAAATAGATAAGAGGGCTCAAGAGACTTATGAATTAAATTATGGAGAAAAGCCTCAAGGAGATATTTATCAAATTAAGCAATTTCCAGAATTTGACTTTTTGTTAGCTGGATTCCCTTGTCAGCCATTTTCTTACGCTGGAAGACAAAAGGGATTCGTTGATACTAGGGGGACACTATTTTTTGAAATAGAAAGATTGTTAAAAGAGCATCGGCCAAAAGGATTTTTATTGGAGAATGTTAGGGGATTAACTAGTCATGATAATGGACGAACTTTCAAAACCATTATTGATAACCTAGAAGCCTTAGATTACGGAGTATCATTTGTGATTTTGAATAGTTCAAATTTTGGAGTTCCTCAAAATCGTGTGCGCGTTTATATTCTTGGGCTTGATAACAAAAAACCCCATATGTCTCTAAAATCTGATTTAGGAGCGGTGGATTCTCACAAATTTAAAGAATCAATTAATCAGCTGACTTTATTTGATTCTCCTTACTCTAAGAAGATTGTAAGCGATATTTTGGAAGATAATCCAGATTCTAAATATGATTGTAGCTCAGACTTTAAGCAGCGGTTGTTAAGATGTGTAAAAAATAAAGCAGAAAAATTACATGGTTATAGATTAATCGATCAACGAAATGGTAATTCAATTCACTCATGGGAACTTGGAATAAAAGGTGAATGCAGTGAGATGGAAATTGAGTTCATGAATGCTTTAATTGCGAATAGACGCAAAAAACAATTTGGAACACATCAGGATGGTAAAAAGCTTAATTTAGAAGAGATCAAAACCTTCTTTAATCCTCCAAACCTCAAAGAAATCATGAAGGGTTTAATGGAGAAAGGTTATCTCAAAGATGAAGATGGAAGATTTAATCCTGTCGCAGGAAATATGTCTTTTGAAGTATTTAAATTTATTGATCCGAGTAGCATATCTATCACCTTAGTTACAAGTGATGCTCATAAATTAGGCGTAGTTCACAAAGGAAGAATTAGAAGAATAACCCCTAGAGAATGTGCTAGATTGCAAGGGTTTCCAGATTCTTTCAAATACCACCCTATGGATGTTTATGCATACAAGCAGTTTGGTAACTCCGTATCTGTACCAGTCGTCAAAGAGGTATTATTGGATTTGTTTAAAAATTCAGATGTATCTGAATTGGTAAAGGCAAAGCCAGTTAAAGAAAATCTTTTGATTGTAAGGTCAAAGAAGGTTGCTTTACCGCAAAGTCCTCAACTTAAAGTAAAAAAAGCCTCAAGCCTATAACTGATTTGTTGGTATATGAAAAAAAGTCGTAAAAACCAACAAAGAAGTAAAAAGCGCAGTAAGCCCATTCTTTTTTCTGATCATTTTGGTATAGACAAAAAGCAGCTCAAGCAACTCGGTATTTTTAATCCCATCCTCAATTTCGACACCAAGCTTTTCGTTGATCCAGTACTCTTAAAAGATAGCTCAAGCGAGATCCTCAAAAACTCAATTACTACATTTAAACAATTCTTTTCTGATCTATTAACCATCTTGCAAGCTTCAAAAGAAAAAGAAGACCTATGCTGGCGTGAAGCGAGAAGAAGAGTTGATTTTCCTGAATATAAATTCACTTGTATTGGCTATGGCTCTAATTCAATTGATGGAAGCGGTTCTGGTGCAGAGTTGAATGAACAAATATTAAAGACTGCCAAGGACATGGTGGACGCAGCAAACAATAATCCAAACATGTTTTTGCTTTTGCCGTTGCTTGAAGAAGGTATCGGGCCGGACAGAGTTAGTGATATGACTCAACATATCATTGATGACGATATTTGTAGGTTCACCGTTGAAATGATGAAGGAGTTAAAAATCGAAGGAGATCGCAAATATAAATCAAGAAGCCGCACAGAATATTGCCTTTTGCGCAATCCACATTCGCAAGCACCAATAAAATTAATTCCGCGCGATATTTTGTCGCAATTACCACTCGCTGATAGTTTTGGTAGTTGGTTGGTAGAAGCTGCAGCTCATAATCAAGAACTTCGGGACAAGGTGAATGAGTTAATCGGAAATGCTTTTCACGATGCTAAGAAGAAGGATAAAAAGGAAACTCTGCTTCAAATGTTAAAAACTGACAAAGCCTTTTTCACTATGGTTTTGAAGACTTTGCAGGAATCAAGTTTTGAACATTATGATGTAGAAAAGGATTCGGAAGGTCTTCACAGATGGCTTAGTGACAGTAAGGAATTGGTGAATCTTAAGGGTTTTCAAGTTTCACAACCAAAAGCAAATGATCTGGCATCCTTGGTTTTCGTAGTAGAGGAAATCATTACCAACTTTAAAGAGTTGATTGAAGAAAAAGAATTGTGGCGAATGTTTTGGACTCAGCGTGGTTCTGATTTTAAGCATGTAAAAGAGCTATATTCTCAAATGCTATTTTACATGACTTGTTATAGTTGGCTGACAGCGCAAAATAGCGACATCCGCCTAGATTATGATGTAGACAAGCAGATCAAGCAGTTAGTTTTTAAATTCTCTTTGGCAGAAAAATATGAGGTGGTGGTTTTAGTAAAGCATTCTGACAACTACGCTGGCCTTGAGGAGACTTATAATAAACAAATCAAGTTCGGGAAAAAAGAAGGTAAGGGTTTTTATGTAGTGATGGATTTTAAAGAGGAAGAAACAAAACAGCTTAAAATCATCAAAAAATCCCACGAAGATTCCTGCAAAATTATTGAAATTGATGTTGCTCACAGAGATGAAAATCAAGCCAGCTTTGATTTTTCAAGAGTGACGGATGAGAAGTTGAAAGATTTGGGGGTAATTGAGTTTGAAGGAGTATCCGCATTTGATCACGGATACATTCAAGAAAAAATCAAAGGTGGGAAAAACTCTTATCAAAAATACAAGCCTCTCAAGAATAAAGTGGAAGAAATATGCAAATCTGAGTTGGGAAAAGGTGGATATTCTTCAGCTAGAGAGTTGTGCTCAGGAGTTGCTGAAATAATCGAAACAGATCACATGCATTTGTTGAATGACTTTCTTCCCTATCGGCAATCGCAAGATGAGTACAAAGATTGGACAAGGCCTTCTTTTTATAATTGGTGCAATGCGGTTTTTAAAAGTTACGACAATGAATAGTGATTACAGCCTGTTGGTTTCGCAAAGTTTATAACCACTAGTGGTTATAAATAATCTCTAGTGGTTGGTTATACTCCCCTGATCCCCTCATCTAATACTTGAACACGAATTTTAACTTTCGTGTTCAATGTCAAATTTAACAGATTCTATCAAACAACTTTACGATTCCAGTCTGCCAGAAGATGAAGCTCTTCTAGCCCAAGGTAACTTACTGGGATTTTTTAAAGTGTTGGAAAAGGTTGAGTTGAGATTGATGCGCGAAAGATGTGATCAATGTAATGAGGCGCAAAGCAATGAAAATCTCAGAAGTTCAAATCGAACTGATAAAACCAAATAACGGACTGATTGGCTTTGCCAGTCTAGTCATTGATGATAGTTTCTACTTATCAAGCATAGCGATTCACAAGAAGCTGAATGCAGAAGGCTATCGCCTGACCTACCCCAATAAAGGGCATTTCACAATTTTTCATCCGATAAATAGTCAGACCAGCACACAAGTTGAGGCTGCTATTTTTGGAAAGCTAAATGATGTAATGAAGAAGGTAGGTAAAGATGCTCAAGAAATATAACCCCCAACCCCTCTTCAGCTATAGGTCTTATAAAATATCTGATCTACGCAGAATTTATAAAGACCAAAAGCTTCATGCCCAAACCGTTAGGGATTGGATAAAAGAAGGCAAGCTAGAAGCGTTTTTCTATGAAGGGGATTTTTATATCTATGGCGCAGTTTTCAAAGAATTCCTAACCAACAGAAATCAGCAAAATAAAGAAAAAGGAAATCTTGGCTGTGACCGATTCAGATGCGGCAAATGCAAAACCAAAGCCCCACCTCTTAATAATATTATTACAAGACTCACCACTGGTCGCAATAACTGCTTATTAGCCTTTGGAATTTGCGTGAAGTGCGGACATGAAATTAACCGTCCTTTCAAGAGAATTAAACTCGCTGAAATTCATCAAATTTTTCAAGTCCAGTTAGACGAACTGTCAACATTATGTAATTCCTCAAATAGCACTAACGAGACTAACTCAAATATTACCCAAAAAGCAGGGGTATGTCAGCCATTACAAACTGAAAATCCTGCCAGCAACAAAGACATCTCGGTTTCCACTAACGAGACTAAGCAATTAACCCTTTTTGATTTTATTAATTAATATGCTCAACACTAGATACAACAAGAACAACGAGGCTTTAAAATATGAATTCTTTCGCCAACTAGAGCATTCTGGAATTAACGGCAAAGATCCAAAAAGTGAAGATACTATTCCAAAATATGTTAATGCGATTCACGAATTTGAAATCGCCACCAACTTTCAGGATTTTAAAAAATACACTTCTGATTCTGCCATTACTTTTAAGAACCATCTCTCTGACAAAAAGAATAAACGAACTGGTGATCACATATCAAAATCTTTGTATGTTCACTCTACCAAACATGTTAAGGAATTCTTTGAATGGCTAATTGAAGAAGATAAAGATTATTCGCATATCACCAAGAAGGACATCAGCTTTTTTAACGCCAATAAGAATGATAAAAATACGGCACTAGCAACAGCGCATCAAGAATCTTATCCGATTGAAAATATAATTTCGACAATTCGGAAAATGCCAGAATCAAATGACATTGAAAGAAGAAATAAGGCGATGGTTAGTTTGTGTTTTTTAACTACCCCAAGAATTGCAGCACTCCAAACTGCTAGAATGGTCAGCATCAAATATTTTGATGAGTATGAGGCTTGGGCTTTTGACCAAAATCCAAAGTTGGTAGATACGAAGCGCAGAAGCCACATCACTTCTTTTTTTATTGGTCAGTTGCGGGACATCATCGCGAATGTGCTTGGTTGGTTAGAATATCTGAAAGAAAAAGGTTTCAAAGATCACGATTATTTTTTTCCTAAAATTGAATCAACTTTTGCTAGCGACGGATCACATATTTGCCAGCTCACAAAAGATAAAATTGTCTCTGACTCTTGGATTAGGACGAATGTTTTTAGAAAGGCTTTTGAAGATAATGGTTTGAAATATTTGAAGGTTCATCCATTTAGACACTCTTTGGCGCGAGCCATGAAAAAAGAGCCAAATGCAACTGAGCTTCTCATAGCTTTGGCGGAAAATGATGGTCATAAAAATCAAATGGCAGTACTCGTTGCAAGCTATGGCGGGGATTATATGGCAGTTAGGTCTAAGTTGATGAAAACTTTTGATCTTGAGAAGACTTCGGAAAAATTAACCTAGGGTTGAAATATGGATAAAATGTTTCCTTTGGAGGTCGTGGTGCGCTAATGATAAATATGAAAAATTTTGTTTTAACAAATTCAAAAGGTCTGAAATGAAAGCTGTAATTTTTGCCCGCGTATCAACGCAAGAACAAGAGCAAGACGGTCATTCGATTGATGCTCAAATTGCTAAGCTTAGAGAATATTGTGAGCGGCATAGTCTGGAAGTGATTAAAGAATATGAGGTGGTTGAAAGCTCAACTCGTGGGGAGCGGCCTGAGTTTTATAAGATGATTGATTTTGTGAAGGCGCAGAAAAATCAAATTGCGTTAGTTTGCGATAAAGTTGATAGATTGCAGCGTAGCTTTACTGAATTGCCAGTTCTTGATAAGCTTCGCAAAGACAACAAGTTGGTTCTGCATTTTCTGGATATTGGTAAGCTCGACAGTGGTTCAAACAGTCAGCAGATTTCGTTTTATCAAATGTCGGTGGTTATGGCGAATGCTTATACCAACGCCATTTCGGACAATGTGAAGCGCAGTATTATTTATAAGCTCAATAATGGTGAATGTATTGGAAAAGCCCCTCTTGGTTATTTGAACGCAAGAGATGCGGCGGATAAGTCAATTATTGTTGTTGATCAATCAAGGGCGCACTTAATCAAGCAGATGTTTGAGCTTTACGCTACGGGTGCTTATTCGTTAGGAGATCTTGAGAAATTTGCAAAACACCATCACCTCACCAACACTTTTTTCAAAGGTCGTGAAGGCGAACCGATTAAGAAAAATGTGATTTCAAATATTCTAAAAAATCCGTTTTACGCTGGTGAAATCTATGTAGAAAAATACAAGAGCTTTTACCCGCACAAATATGAAACCCTGATTTCAAAAGCCTTATATCTTGAATGCCAAAGAATCGTTCATTCAAGATCAGAAGCTAACAATCGTGCACAGGCTATTATTTCTTCAAATAAGGAATTTGTTTTTAGGAATTTAATTAGATGTGCAGCGACCGGAAGGGTGGTTTCCTCTGATCGTAAAGAAGCTAAGAAGAATAAAAATACTTACCTCATCACCCGTAATCCTGATGACACCAGCAAGAAAATTTATGTGCCTGAGCAGGATATTTTAAAGCAAGTTTCTGCCGTCTTTAAATCAATCGCAGTGCCGCAGAAAATGTTGGATGAAATTACCACCTACCTTCAAAAATCACACGAAGCAGAAAAGGAGTTTCACAAACACCGGATTGAATCTTTCAGAAAAGAGCATGATACGATTCAGGGCAAGATGGATAGGTTGCTTGATCTTTACCTAGCAAAATCAATTCCAGAAGAGACCTACATCAATAAGAGAAAATCCTTGGATAGTGAGATGTCTAAAGTGAAGTCAGAAACTGAGCTACATCAAAATGCTGATGGAGATTTCAAGAACACCGTGATGACAGCTTTTGGATTAGCGAATAAAGCGAGTGAGATTTTTGAAAGTTCGAAAACTAGTGAAAAACGCGAATTGATCGCTTTTGTATTTTCGAACTTAAGTCTGAGAGGCGCGAAGCTAGAATATACGCTGCGCAAACCGTTTGATATGATGGTAAATTTGAGCACTCGTTCTGAGTGGCTCCCCGGGAAGGATTCGAACCTCCGACCAATTGATTAACAGTCAACTGCTCTACCACTGAGCTACCGGGGAATGTGGAAACTTTTAGATTTTTTTAGGAATCTTGAAGGGCGGCGGATGCTATTTTTTGGTTTTGGAAAATCAATAGGGAATTGGGGTTTGATGTGATTATTTTTGGTATCTGTTTTTTGGAACTAAGTATTTGTTACTGCGTCAACTGGACCACGTCGTGAAGACGGGGTGACAAAGCACTACCCGCGCTGGACGTAGTTTGTAACTTAAGTCCACATGTTTGCATCAAAGTCCATGTTTTAGGTTTGGTACAAACGTGGGGTCGGGCTTACAAACCGCGACCCGCATTGGGGAATCTTACCTAACATGTCACCCCGTCTTTACGACGGGGTCTAACTCGTCGCGCGTGAGGAGATTAGAGACTTTGGATCGCAGATCTTTCAGACACTTGCGACGAAGATATTATTTCCGCGATTGTTTTTGGAGCTTCATATTTAACTACAGCAACGTTAAGTGCCGCTTGTTGCGGATTGTAAACTTGTTGCGAATCTTGGTTGTAAATATTGTCTCGTTGAACGGATTCGACAGCTACAGAGTCTAAGCCGGCGATTTTTCCTTCGTGGTTTATTTCTACTTTCTTTTGGTAAAGCTCGAGCAAGTCATTTTTGTTTTTACCGGCCAGAAACTCTTTAGATTTCTGTGCAAATTTTGCTAAAAATTCTTCAGAAATAAACTCAATTCCAGATTGGTAAACATCTTGCGAATCGTCGAATTTAGCGAAGTGGGGATTGTTGCCGACCAGTCTAACTTCAACAACTGCAACTTCATTATTCACCAAAGAAAGCCGCAGAGTAGAATTTTTAGCGGCGATCGATTTGTGATTGATGAAGGCGGAAATATCTTCGTCAACATGGCGGAAAGGGGTATTGGCCAATTCGGCGCCGATCACTTTATTGCGGTCAAGAGTAGTGGTGATTTCGGATTGATTTCGCAAAACTCCTTGAACCGAACTTAGCTCGCCAACGACTTCCTCCATTACTTGTAGAAACTCTACAGCAAGTTGGTTTGACCAAATTTTTACTTCACCAGTCTCTTCATTTTTAATAATTTTCGGCAGTAAAATATTTTCTTTTTGATCGGGTGAAGTGGTAATCCAAAGTGAAGAATTAATTTGCACATTGGGGTTATCAAGCGAGAGGCCGGTTTGGTTGGCCAGTAATTTCATTTCTGAAAAAGCGGAATTTTTGTGGTCAATAATTTCAGAAACATCGTGAGGTCCGACAGAAATTTCGTAGGCTTGAATCATGTCCAGCAATTGTTCATGGAATCTGCCGCTTAAAATCAAAGGTGTGACCACATTGAGATTGGCGGTTTTTGATTTGGACGGATTGTAAATTCCATCCATTTCAATTTTATGTTCTTCGGCTGAATCTTCCAAAAATAAAAGTTTGTAAAAGAAAGTTTCGGCTTCGGTGAAGTTGTTAATTGCAGTTTCGATTTGGGGCCAGCTTTCGGGGAAATTATTTTTTTTCAGATCGTCAAAAATCTGGGTAAAATCGGCTTTACTAATGCCGCTGTAGCGTTCGTGATCTTCTTCAAAAAATAAGGTGACGTCAGAAATTTGCGGAATCGTCGATTCGAAACCGTATTTTTCCTGCATTCTGCGCCGTGAATTTAAGTCGGCTAAAACTTTTTTAAGCGCGATATTTTGTTCAGTTGCGGTTTCGGGATTTTTCTTTTTGGTTAGAGAATTTAGTAAAAATTCGCTCTCAAGACCAACCTGCATTTCAAGGCCGTGTTGATTAAGATCGGTGGCAAAATTACCGAGATCAAAATCTGGCGTAGTTCTTTTGACCTGAAATTTTGATGGCGCTGATCCAAAAGCTTGGAGCATTTTTTCAAAGCGAGTTGGGTCCAATAAGGATTCGGAAATTTGGCTAATATTTAATCCAAGATTGGTGATTTGATTAAGCAAAGCGTGATTTTCTAAATCGTCTTTGGCGATTAATCGGGAATGCTTTTCCAGATCAAATTCGGAGTTGATTTGAGCTAGATTTAATAAAACTTCTTCGCCACTTCTACTACCGCGAATCACTGATTTTTTTTGCTCAATTACAGATCTTTTTTCATTACTTAGTTGCGGCTCAATTTGTTGTAAAAAATCTCCGTAATTAAACATTACGCGGCTGTGGGCGTGAATGTATTTATTTTCATATTTTAGTAATTCGTCGGTTTCGGTTGGGGTTAGTTTTGAACCTTGAATTTGGACTTCGGTGACACGCCCCAGTAAAGCAGGAGAAATGTCGGAAATTCCTAATCTGGTAATATCTTGCCCGTAAAGATTTTCGTAAGTGCCGGCAAAATCTGCTAAAATTTTTGAGCCGTTAGCTAGGTTTAAATTTGTTAGGTAGCTAGCCAGTTGCACCACGGGAAGAATTAGATTTATTTTTTGTTTTTTAGATTCTGCGTCGGATGCAGCCCATTGGTCGTAAATGGTTTCAAGGTTGGTTTGTAATAAGTTTAACTGTGTCATAAATTGCCTGTTTTAAAATGTGAGAATGAGAGATGTATTGACGTAAGTGAGGAGTATGAGTAGCTGTTAGCTACAACAGGCGAGAGGGGTTGGTAGAATAGATCCTGAAACAAGTTCAGGATGATGCGGGGAGAGAGGGGCTTGAAATATCTTTGTTAGATTAACAAAGATACTCCGAGTTAGTGTTGATTACTTTCTTAGCAGCAGAATCCATCACTAAAGAATTTACAAAAATTTTGCCGGAAGATTTTTTGATGCCGGAAAGCATGTATCCGTCAGTGACACCAGCGCAGGCGAAAATCACATCGCCTTTGGCCATGTCTTCAGCGAGATATTTTTTGTTTAAATCGGAAATTCCCATTTTTTTCGCGCGTTCAATTTGTTTTTGATTGTCGCCGAAAATTAAACGTCCCATCATTTGGCCACCGATTACGCGTAGTGCGGCGGCAGCTAGAACACCTTCAGGTGCACCACCTGTGCCCATGTAAGCATCGATGCGTGCACTTTGGCTGGTGCAAGCGATAACTCCGGCAACGTCGCCGTCGCCGATTAGACGGATTTTAGCTCCGGCTTCGCGAACTTTGGCGATTAATTCTTGGTGGCGGGTGCGCTCAAGAATCATTACTGTTAAATCAGAAATATCGCATTTTTTAGCTTTGGCGATATTGCTTAAATTGGTTTTTGGAGAATTGTCCAAGTCGATTACGCCTTGTGGTAATCCTGCTCCAACGGCGATTTTATCCATGTAAACATCGGGAGCGTGTAAAAATCCGCCATCTTTGGCAAAAGCAATTACGGCTAGTGAAGACTCACCGGCATTGGCGCAAATGGTGGTTCCTTCTAAAGGATCAAGAGCGATGTCAACTGCCATGCCGCCTTTGCCAACTTTTTCACCAATGTAAAGCATTGGCGCTTCATCACGTTCGCCTTCACCAATGACAATGGTTCCGGCAATATTCATTAAGTTTAAACTTTCACGCATGGAAGTAACTGCAGCTTGATCTGCCGCCATGTTGTCACCCTTACCGATCCAGCCGTAGCAAGCGATTGCAGCTTTTTCAACGACTTCAATTATTTGCGATGTAAGGGGGGTGAGAGAGTTCATGAGATTGATTTCTATTAAGGAGAAATTAACAGTTAACACTTGGAACAACAAATGTTAATTGTTAATTGCTAACTGATAACTTGTTTTAGTGACAAAAAAAAAGCGGGCTCTTTTTACGAGACCGCCTTTGATTTAGAGCTTAGCTTGAAAGCTTCTGCTCTTTAAATTCTACGTGTTTACGAACAACAGGATCATATTTGCTAAATAGCATTTTTTCCTGTTTTTGTTTTGGGTTGCGGCGCGCTAGATAAAAGAATCCGGTGCCTGCAGTGCTAACCAATTTGAATAAAATTGAATTTCTTTTCGATTTGGAAGCTTTTGGTTTTCCAGCCATAAATTACCTGTGTATTGTAAGGAGTTAAAAGAGCGCGGCAACATATTTTTGGATGTTGTTTGAGTCAAGGGAAATTTTGTTGGGAGTTTGTGAATGGTGGGGGAAGCCCTCTTTGAAAAAGAGGGAGGGAGCCGCGTTAGCGGCGGAAGGGTGATTTAAAATGAGCAAGTGATGGGAAAATCACCCGTCTGATCGCTGCGCGATCATCCACCCTCTTTTTCAAAGAGGGCTTTCCTTGCATTAGGCATTCGCCAACTTCTTCTCACCCTTGAACCCAGCAGCAATTCCGGTGCGCGATACTGAGGCTAGGCCATATTCCACCAATTTATCTAATAGTTCGTCAATCACTTCCGAAGTTCCGATTACTTCAAACACAATTGAATCACCGGCAATATCAACCACATTTGTGCGGTAGCGGTCGACGATTTTCATGGCTTCTTCGCGCTTTAATTCGTCGGTAATAATCTGCACTAAAGCTAATTCGCGCTCGATGTAACCATGCTCACGGGTAAGCTCGGCAGCATTGTGAACGGGCACGATGCGTTTTAAAAGTTTGCAGATTAGGTCGATAGTTTTAGTGGTGCCAAAAGTGGTAATGGTGATGCGGGATAGTTTTTTATCCTGACTGGTTGGTGCTACATTCAGCGATTCAATATTGTAACCACGTGCTGAAAAAAGTTCGACGATGCGGGCTAAGGCTCCGAATTCATTGTCGACTAAAATTGCGATTACATGTTTTTTAATTGGGTCGGTCATTGTTTAATGATTCGTTTGGATTGTATAGGATTTAGATCGTACTAACAAGCTGGGAGCAAAGGCACTTGTAGATGGTGGCCTTATTCTAGTAACGTCAGTATTATTA
>CANGQE010000016.1 GCA_947455845.1 Rickettsiales bacterium | reverse complement strand
AATCCTCAGAAGATTCAATAATTTCAGGATTGATAAAAAAACGCGGATTGGTGTTAGCAACGTGAATCCCCCCACAACCATGATGATCGTGATGGTGGTGGTGATCCTCAACTTCATAATCAACATCAATCACCAAAACTCTTTTTAGGACTCCAACTTGTACCGCCGCCAATCCCACACCATGCTCAGAATACATTGTGCTCACCATATCGCGCATGAATTGGCGCAAAGCGTCATCAATTGTCTCAACCGGTTGGGAGACTTTTTTTAGGATAGGATTGGGGGCGAGTATTAGTGGGAGGACTTTCATGAGAGTGGAGGTAAGAAAAATTAAGAATTTAGAATTAAGAATTAGGAGTTTAGTAAGTAAGAATTTGGAAGTTAAGTAATTAGACTTTGTTGTGAATAGATCCTGAAACAAGTTCAGGATGACAGCTAAGGGAGATATTAGAGTTACCGTCATCCTGAACTTGTTTCAGGATCTATTCTCACTGTGCAAATCTACCCTTTAGATCTCTCACAAACCACCCTCAAAGCTTCCGGATAAACCCGATGTTCCTCTTTCAGAATTTTTGCTGCAAGAGTTTCTTTATTGTCATTTGCTAAAACTTCTACTTCGGCCTGTAAAATAATTGGCCCTGAATCCATTTCTTCGCGGACAAAATGCACCGTGCATCCTGACTTTTTGGCTCCCGCTTTAATCGCGTCGCCAACTGCATCTGCCCCTTTAAATTCAGGCAGAAGTGATGGGTGAATGTTAATTAATTTATCAAACCATCGTTCAACAAACCAGCTGGAAAGCAGACGCATGAAGCCGGCGAGGCAGACTAATTCTGCACCTGACTTCTCAATTTCTTCACTGACTTTTTTGTCAAAATCTTCGCGCGAAGTAAATTCGCGGTGATTTACGAAAGCCGTTTTAATGCCTTTGGATTCGGCAAATTTTAGTCCTTCGGCATCAACTTTATTGGACAGAACCAACACTACTTGCGCCGGAAAATCTGAACTCTCACAAGCTTTTACAATCGCCTGCATATTAGACCCGCGCCCTGAAATTAAAATCGCGGTTTTGGTTTTTTTAGTCATTTTGATTTGGTTTATTTAGTACTGAGTTGGGCGATTTAATTATCTAACCTTGTCTGCCAATTCCACAATCCTAAACTCATAACTTTTAGCATTCTCAATCGCAGTGTCTGGAAAAATGTAAGAAGCACCCAGTATGCAGCGCTGGTTATCCCTACTACTCAAATCACGACCATGCAGCGTTTGATGATTTTTCAGCAGCAACATCTCGTTACGCTTAATAAAAAATGATTCCACTTCGCCTTTAGCGTAAATATCTTGAACCACCTCGTGAACTTGCTTGATCGCATCTTTTACCGCATCATTGGAAAATTCTGTTAGTCGCGGATTAAAAATTAATTCACCTTTGCGGTCGTAACGAAAATTCACCCGCAAAACATCATTTTCATCCTTGTAGAGAATTTTTGATTTTAAAGAGTCCGCAATTTCACGAGAAATATGGAAGCCTTCGCTGCCTGACTGGTGGACATATCCAAACATTGGCTGAGATAAAATTTCTTGCACATGCTCGGGCAACCTCTGCCAAATCTTCTCCAAATCCATTTTGTAAGTGCGCACTGTGCCTTTTGATTCAATAGACGTCAACATCAGCAAATCCAATTTAAAATCACTGCCCCGAGCTACCCCGTCATTGTGTGACAAAATATCCACACCTACACCGCTAACCAAAGAATGGTTGTTCAAAGTAGCTTGCGGATTAATCAGACTAGCAATCGCATCAGAAAGATACTGCGCCACACCAATATCTGCTGAAGCATTTTGTAAAACAAACCCGTATAAGAATCTTGTTGCCTCACGGTGGTTAAGGCTTGGGCAAATCTCAGCGATTGATCGCAACCTCTTTTTATTTCGTGATTTAAAAACTCGAACACCTTATCAGCACTATCCAAACTCATCTTTTTATTCATCAAACACCTAAAATCTTCTTTGCCTGTTCCGCCAAAATTTTGCTCTAAATTTTTGACTAACTTATCTGGAAGTCTGGCTCTAACGCTGGAAAATAATCTAATTCCTGAGCTTTTCATGATTTTTGATTTACCTTGGTTGCAAGCACAGATCCTGAAAGAAGTTCAGGATCTATCCCTCTCATACACTAACTTCCCAACCTCTTAATTCTCTCATCCCGCATCTTCGCAAAATCATCTCCCGCATGGTAAGAAGACCTCGTCAACGGACTTGAAGACACCATCAAAAATCCCTTATTGTAAGCCATTTTTTTGTAAAACTCGAACTCATCAGGATGAACGTAGCGGTCAACGGGCGCATGGCGCAAGGTTGGGCGTAGATATTGGCCGATGGTTAGAAAATCAATGTCGGCGCAGCGCATGTCATCCATTACTTGTAAAACTTGTTCTTTAGTTTCGCCAAGGCCAACCATTAAACCCGACTTGGTAAACATTAGCGGATCAAGTTCTTTAACCCGTTTTAACAACCACAAAGAATGGAAGTAACGCGCACCGGGACGGATATGAGTGTAAAGACCGGGGACGGTTTCAATATTGTGATTAAAGACGTCAGGCTTAGAGGCTACAACTTTTTCCAGCGCCCCATTTTTACGTAAAAAGTCAGGCGTTAAAATTTCAATCGTAGTTTGCGGAGCCTTGCGGCGAACGCTTTCAATACACTTTACAAATTGGTCAGCACCGCCATCAGGCAAATCATCGCGGTCAACTGAAGTAATTACCAAATGCTTTAATCCTGAAACTTTTGCCACATCGCCAACATTTTCCGGCTCGTGCGGATTTACGGCGTCAGGCTTACCGGTTTCAATGTTGCAAAAAGAACAAGCTCTCGTACAAACCGAACCTAAAATCATCACCGTCGCATGCTTCTGTGCCCAGCATTCGCCGATATTCGGGCAAGCAGCTTCCTCACAAACAGTGTGTAATTTATGTTTGTTCAACATTTCTTTGGTCTCGTAGTAACCTTTGGAGACGGGCGCTTTAACGCGAATCCAGTCGGGTTTACGTTCCATTTTTTCTTTGGGAAAATTCTCAGCAAATCCCATCAAATCTTTGTTGTCGCGCTTAGCAATTTGCCCTGATTCTTTTTTATCTTCTCTGGTCAACACTACTTAATTTCTCCGGTTACAACAAATTGCGCGATTTCGGCAATGTTGGTTGAATGGTCAGCAAGGCGCTCAAAACTTTTAGCAATAAAAAGCGTGTTGGTGATTTTCTTCACCTGCTCTTTACTGAAATTTTCATGTTCCATGATTCTGAATAAATCGCTGTAGATCTGGTCAATCTCATCATCTTGCTTCAAAACCGTTTCCGCCATTTCGGCATCTTGATCGTTAAAAGATTTAACCGCTTTAACCACCATTTCTTTGGAAAGCTCGATCATTGAAATTAGTGATTTTTCTACATCATCTTCAAATTTTTCTTCACCGATCAAAGCAATTTTTTTAATTACACTTTTAGACTGATCACCACTGCGCTCAAGGTTAGACGACACTTTCAGTGACGAAATAATGTAGCGCAAATCCACTGCCATCGGCTGACGCATCGCCAACATCGCCGTAACTTTTCTTTCGACTAAATGATCGAGAGTATTTATTTTGTAATCGTGAGCTTCGATTTTTTCGATGAAGCTTTTGTCACGTAAACGAATCATCTCTACCACAATGTCAACTGACTCTAGCACAAGTTGCAACATATCATCCAAAGTGGAGGCGATTGCTTGCAAATCTTTGTCGTAAGATTTTACGGTATGTTCTTTTAGGCTCATGGGAATTAACAATTAACAATTAACAATTAACAGTTCAGGATTTAGCAATTGTTAATTGTTAAATGTTAAATGTTAAATGAATCTATGATTAAGACTAAAAAAATTCTAGTGATCGGCTCTGGTGGCAGAGAACACGCTATTTGTGAGCAGTTTAAGAAATCTCCGCAAGAAACCAAACTTTTTGCTTTACCGGGTAATGCTGGAATTTCTGAGTTGGCTGAGATTGTTGATGGCATCAAAATTGACGAGCACGACAAAATCATTCAATTCTGCCAAAAAGAAAAAATCGATTTCGTTTTTGTTGGCCCTGAGCAGCCTTTAGTTGCTGGCTTGGTTGACGATTTACAAAAAGCCGAAATCCGCGCTTTCGGCCCTTCCAAAAAAGCTGCTCAACTGGAAGGCTCTAAAATTTTCATGAAACAAATCGCGGTGGATAATGATGTACCAACTGCTGCTTACGAAGTTTTTTTTGAAAAAGATCCTGCCATTAATTTTGTTAAAAAACTTGGTTTTCCTTGTGTCATTAAAGCCGACGGACTAGCTGCCGGCAAAGGTGTAATCATTGCTCAAGATTTGCAAGAAGCCGAAGAAAACATCACTGAGTTTTTCTTAGGAAAATTTGGCGATGCCGGCAAGAAAATAATCATTGAAGAATTTTTAGACGGTTTCGAAGCCAGCTATTTTGTAATTTGCGACGGCAAAAATTTTGTACCCCTAGGCTTCGCCCACGACCACAAAAAAGTCGGCGAAAATGAAACCGGCCCCAACACCGGCGGCATGGGAACCTTCGCCCCCTCTCCTTTCATAAACCAAGAAATGGAAGATGAAATTATCGCCAGCACCATCATTCCAACTCTAAGCGGCCTTACCAATGTTGGCGCGCCATTTGTCGGAATTTTATTTGCCGGACTAATGATCGGCAAAAACGGCCCAAAACTTTTGGAATTTAATGCCCGATTTGGTGACCCCGAAACGCAAGTTATTTTGCCGAGAATTAAATCTGATTTTATTGATTTGATTGAAGCTGCAATTGACGGAAATTTAGGCCAAATCAAAGTCGAGTTTGACGAAGAAAAAAAATTAGTCTGCGTCGTAATGTGCGCCAATGGCTATCCTGAAGCCTACGAAAAAGGCACTGAAATTAAAAATTTAGAAGCCGCCAAAAAAGTTGAAGGTGTAAAAATCCTCCACGCCGGAACCACCTATTCTGCAGGAAAAATCCTAGCCAACGGCGGCCGCGTTTTAAACATAGTTGCCATCTCGGACTCCTTCCAAACCGCCCGCGATAAGGCCTACGAAGCTGTAGATTTAATTGATTGGAAAGAAGGATTTGTTAGAAGAGATATTGCGAGGAAGGCTTAATCAAATTCAGGATGACCTTCACGCATTGTCACCCCGCACTTGCTGCGGGGTCCACCAAGTCGCGAGTAAAGTTATAAAATTTAGAAGTATATTTGTCTCAAGGTGGACCCCGCAGCAAGTGCGGGGTAACAATGTGAGAAATAATGAGGCCTAAACTAAGACTAAATCCTAAAAGGAAACCTGCTCTAAATCCTGACCTTGGTCGCTAGCAGCCGTTTCAACCTTCTGATAATTCACTAAATAATACTGCTCCAACTTATCCACATCCTTAATCTGGCTCGCCAAAGCGTAGCCATTGTCTTGTAGGTAGCGTGATGCTAGAGTGCGTAGTCTTTCCGGTCTGGTTAAATAAACCCACTCCACTTCTAGTAATTGAATTTCATCTTCGTAAGCGATGATTTCGCTTTCAGTTCTGACCATCTCGTCTTGCATCGCCTCCACTTTAAATTGCACAAGAAACATTAAAATAATGCTGCAAATAACGGACGCTACAAGAAGACAATTAGCAAAATAAAATTTATTTATTGTTTGCCAGAGTTCTTTCATTTCTAAATTAAATTTTTATCGCGACACGCATTCTAGACGAACGGGATCGCGGGTTGGCAGCAACTTCTTCCTCAGTTGGAGCAATTGCTGACTTGGTTAATATCTGAAAATTTTTAACTGATTTTTCTTCGGTATTTTCGGGCTGATATCTGGAAATTACTTGATCCAAACCCGCCTCTTTTTTGAGAAAATTTTTAACGATCTGGTCTTCCAAAGAATGGAAAGAAACCACCACCAATCTACCGCCTTTTTTAAGCAGAGTGACCGATGAGGCCAAAGCCAACTTAAGCTCGTCCAATTCTTGATTCACAAAAATTCGCAAAGCTTGAAAAGTTTTTGTCGCCGGATCGGTCTTGAAATAGCCGTAGTAAAATGAACGCACGATTTTAGCTAAATCATTGCAACTGTGAATTGGCGCGGTTTTGCGCATTTCAACAATTTTTCTGGCGATTTTTTTAGCCCTCGGTTCGTCACCAAATTCTTTGATGATTTTAGCTAATTCTTCTTCGCTTGATTCATTAACAACCTCAAAAGCGCTGAGTGGATTTTGTTGATCCATTCTCATGTCGAGCTTGGCGTCGGAATCAAAAGAAAAGCCTCGCGACTTATCGTCAAATTGCATTGAAGAAACGCCGATATCAAAAACCATACCGTCAAGTTCAGTAACATTTTGTTCAGCTAAAAGGCGTACCGCTTCAGAAAATTTACCACGTAAAAAAGTAAAATTTTTAGGGAATTTTTTTTCTAATTGAGTGCTGAATTTTTTGGCATCTTCGTCGCGATCAATGGCATAAAGTTTGCAATCAGCCGCTTCTAAAATTGCTGTTGAGTAGCCGCCGGCACCAAAAGTGCCGTCTAGATAAATTTCGCCTTTGGTAGGAGCTAAATTTTCAAGCATTTCTTTCAACAAAACTGGGTTGTGAAATTCTAAATTATTCATTTTTTCAAGCGTACCAAATCAAGTTTGCCACGCGCGTCTTTCTTGGACTTAACCATGTATTCTTCGAATTTTTCCGGTTGCCAAATTTCGAAAGTTGGACCTTTGCCAACGAAGACAACCGTGCCTTTAATTTTAGCTTTTTTCAGCAAACTTTCCGGCAAAATAACCCGACCGTCAGCGTCAATCGAAAGTTGAAAAGAACCGCCCAACAAAGCAGTAGCAAGGGCATCGCGGTCTTCAGAAAATGGATCGAGATTGTCGATTGAATCGGCAATTTTTCTAATGCGGTCAATGTCGCAGCCTTCAATACAACCATTCACAAAAGACTCATAAACGACAACGCCGGAAAATTCTGGATTTACCAGAGCTGTCCGAAACTGCGAAGGCACGGAAACACGGCCTTTGCTGTCGATTTTGTTTGTGAATGTTGAAAGGAAAAGAGCCACTTAAATTGGATAAATTTTGGATTGTTTGGGAAGTTATGGAATAATTAGGGAATTTATGGAAAAGAACTGGTATGTCAATTGCAAATTGTAAATAATTTACGACTGTGTCTTTATAGAATGGAGTAGATTGGGAGAGGTTTTGTAAGGCATGAAATAGATCCTGAAACAAGTTCAGGATGACAATGTTTTAGCTTTGCGCTACAATCTTTAGGTTGCCCGAAGGAACGTTATCTTTACCATTTCCCACCATCGTCATCCTGAACTTGTTTCAGGATCTATTGTCATTTTTCCCTACCCCAAAAATTCTTGTAGAAAAAATTCTCCCTATTCCTAGCGTCACCATCCCCTGCATCTCCTAACCAGATTCAATCTTTAAAATGACTTACAACCAACCTGACAAAAACGGAAAATTCGGCCAATTTGGTGGGCAATTTGTTGCCGAGACCTTGATGCCGGCGATTCTAGAGCTAACAGCAGCTTACGAAAAAACCAAATCTGATCCTAAATTTCAGCAGGAACTAGCTTATTATTTAAAACATTACGTTGGCCGCCCGAGCCCGCTATACCTAGCGGAGAGACTTACCAAAAAGATCGGCGGCGCCAAGATTTACTTAAAAAGAGACGAGCTAAACCATACTGGTTCACACAAAATTAACAATTGCATCGGCCAAATTTTACTGGCTAAAAGAATGGGTAAAAAGCGCATCATTGCTGAGACGGGAGCGGGTCAACATGGCGTTGCAACTGCCACAGTTTGCGCCCTTTTTTCACTACCTTGCACTATTTACATGGGGGCTAAAGATGTCGAAAGACAAGCGGCGAATGTGTTTCGCATGAAGCTGCTGGGAGCTGAAGTAGTAGCGGTTGAAAGCGGATCCAAAAGTTTAAAAAACGCCATCAATGAAGCGATGCGTGACTGGATTTCTCACGCCGAAGAAACTTACTACATGCTAGGCACAGTAGCTGGCCCTCACCCTTATCCAACAATGGTTCGTGACTTTCACGCAGTAATCGGAATTGAGGCTCGCGCTCAAATTTTGGAAACCGAAGGAAAACTTCCCGATGCTTTAGTTGCCTGTATCGGTGGTGGTTCTAATTCAATCGGATTATTCCACCCGTTTCTTGACGATGACGTTAAAATGTTCGGCGTTGAAGCCGCAGGAAAAGGCTTGGAAACCAAAGATCATTCCGCGTCAATTACGGGTGGAAGCGTTGCCATCTTACACGGAAACAAAACCTACTTCCTGCAAAATGACGATGGCCAAATTCAAGATGCCCACTCAATTTCTGCCGGATTAGACTATCCCGGAATTGGCCCTGAGCATGCTTACTTACATTCGCAAAACCGCGTCGAATATGTTAGCGCCACCGATGACGAAGCCGTCGAAGCTTTTCAACTTCTGTGCAAAACCGAAGGAATTATTCCGGCCTTAGAATCATCTCATGCAATTGCTTACGTTTGCAAATTGGCAGCAAAAATGAGGCCAGAACAAACAATCATCGTCAACCTCTCCGGCCGTGGCGACAAAGACATCAATACTATAGCCACCAGACTAAACTTTAAAATCAGTTAACAATTAGCAATTAACAATTAACAGTTGAAGAGATGTCACTGTTAGTTGTCCAACTGCTAATTGTTAACTGTTAATTGATAATTTCATGAGAATTGAACAAAAATTTCTTGAGTTAAAAGCTAAAAATAAATGTGCCTTTGTGGCTTACATTTGCGCTGGCGATCCTAATTTTGAAACTTCGCTTTCAGTTTTGAAAGGCTTGCCAGCCGCCGGTGCGGACATTATTGAATTGGGTGTACCTTTTCTTGATCCTTCAGGGGATGGGCCCATCATTGAAAATGCCGGAAAGCGTGCTATTCAAAGCGGCATGAGCTTGAAAAGAACTTTAGAAATGGCAGCGGAGTTTAGAAAAATTGACCAAAAAACACCGTTAATTTTGATGAGTTACTACAATCCGATTTTCAAATATGGCTTGGATAAAATTTTTGTTGATGCAGAGAAATCAGGCATTGATGGCATTTTGATTGTTGATTTGCCACTGGAAGAGGAACAAGAAATTTTGTCAGAACTTTCACGTTCAAAACTTGATTTAATCAGGTTAATTGCACCAACTACCGATCAAGATCGTGCCAAAAAAATTACCCAAAATGCTAGCGGATTTTTATATTTGATTTCGATGTTAGGCATCACTGGTACAGTCTCTGCCGATATTTCTGAGAATAGAAAAAACTTGCATAATTTACGCCAAGCTTCTGATTTGCCGATTGTGATTGGCTTTGGAATTAAGACGCCAAAACAGGCCGGAGAATTTTCTAAAATTGGGGCAGATGGTGTGGTAATTGGCTCAACGATTGTTAAAGAAATTGACAGCGGGGTTTTAGGTGGAAAGTCTAGGGAAGAAATTGTGACGGGAGCAATTGCAAAGGTTAAGGAATTTGCGGAAGAAATTCTCTAGAGATTTAAAGTTTTAAACGCATTGACTGCACCCCGTCTTCACGACTTAGGTCCAGTCAAAGCGGTAAGTATTAAAATTAAAAACAAAAAACATGATTAAAGGCATCAAAATCGCCACTACCAATTGTGGCATAAAATATAAAAACCGTGACGATTTGTTGTTGGTTGTTTTTGAAGGTGGAGCCAATGTTGCCGGTGTTTTTACCAGCTCATCAATGCCTGCTGCACCCGTCTCTTGGTGCAAGAAACACATCGAAAATGGTGTTGCTAAAGCTTTAGTCGTCAACGCCGGAAATGCCAATGCTTTCACGGGGAAAATCGGCGAAGATACCGTTTTGCACACAGTACATAAAGTAGCTACGGGCTTACATTGCAAGGAAGAAGAGGTTTTTGTTTCTTCAACAGGCGTAATCGGCGAAACGCTAGATTACGAATTAATCACCACCGCAATTCCCAACATGCTAAAAAAATTGGATCAAGATGAAGCCGCTTGGGACAGAGCCTCACGCGCCATCATGACCACCGACACTAAGCCAAAAATAATCAGAAGAACTTGCGAAATTAACGGCAAAACAGTGTCGCTAACAGGCTTTGCTAAAGGATCAGGAATGATTGCTCCCAACATGGCAACCATGCTGGGCTACATTTTCACTGACGCTGACATTGCTCCAACCACGCTACAAATTTTGCTTAAAGAAGCTGCTGAAGAAAGCTTTAACGCCATCACCGTTGATTCCGATCAGTCAACTAACGACACCGTTTTTCTTTTTGCTACTAAGACTGCGGGCAATCCAACCATCACCGACTCAGCAAGTGACGACATCGCTGCTTTTAGACAAAGCTTGCATGAAGTAGCTCTAGGCCTTGCCAAAATGATTGTAGTTGACGGCGAAGGTGCCAAAAAATTAATTGAAATTGAAGTTGAAGGAGCCCTAAGCAAAGCTCAAGCCAAAGAAGTTGCCTTTTCAATTGCTAATTCACCTTTGGTTAAAACTGCGATTGCCGGTTGCGATCCCAACTGGGGACGCATTGTAATGGCAGTTGGAAAATCTTGCAAAGAAACCTCACCGGAGAAAATCATCGTAAAAATAGGAGATCATCCTCTCACTAAAGACGGTGCTAAACACCCTGCTTACGTGGAAAAATTAGTGCATGAATATTTAAAAAATTCTGAGGTTAAAATTTCTGTCAATCTTGGCATCGGCATTCACAGCGCAATTGTGTGGACTTGTGATTTAAATGAAGAATACATCAAGATTAATAAGGATTACCGTAGCTAGAAATGAAAAACTCTTCCATAGAATTACGCTTCAACAATGCCCGCAAACGCCTCGCAGATGCGCTTAAAAACTTGGAAGAGTCAGTAAAGAAAAAACTGCATGAAGGTGCCATAGGGTTAAAAATGTTGGATGTCGGGCATGAAGATTTTGACGGGGCGCAGGCTAAATTAATTGAGCAAGCAGTGACGATTGAGAACCTCAATTCGGAAATTAACAATCTACAAAAAAACCTGTCACTTCTTGGTCGCGACACCGAATTTATGAATACCAAAAATAAGATTTTTGCTGAAAAAATTAATGAAATCCGCACTCAACAATCAGATTTAATTATAGCCATTGAGACAGATCTGGCGCAGATTGAGGAAATAATCAATAATAAGGAATAGGCATGATTCTTGAAATTCCCGTAGGCAAGTCACGCTACAAAATCACTTGTGAAGAAACCGAGCAAGAAAGGCTGGAGCTATTGGGAAAAAAACTCAATAAGCGCGTCAATGAGCTTTCTCAGCAAATGAAATATACTGACGAAAAAACCTTATTGGTGATTACCGCTTTGATGCTTGAAGAAGAATTGGAGCAATCCCCTTCTGACAAGCTCGGCTCAAATAATGACGAGGATGAAGAAGAAAAATTAACTGAAGAAGATGATTACAATGCCGTCAGTGAAAACATGGAAAATGTCGCCCGCTACATTGAAAAACTTACGACCAAGATTCAGCATTATTGAAGTAGCTCCTTTCCTCCACGTGTCGCACGCACTTGTTGCTGGGTGACATGTGGAGGAAAGGCAACCTCTACAACTTCGTCATCAGTAAGATTTAAAACCTATGGCCGACATCATCTTAGAAAAATTAAAACTACGCCAAACCTTTAAAAGAAAGCGCTCAGAGCATGGTCTCGAAGATATTGCAAAAAAATCACAAATAATAACTCAAAATTTTCTCACTAAATTACTACCCCAAATTTATTCAAAAAATTCCGATAAAGTTTTCGGAATTTACTCCTCATCAGGCGGCGAGGTTTCTACTAATCTCATCATTGAGCATTTTCAAAAAAACCACATTCACTTTTCTTATCCCAAGATTGTTCAGATTAATCAGCACCTCGATTTTATTTTGGCCCAGAAAGATCAAAGCTTTGCTCCCAATCAATTTTATCCGAAAATTCTCGAGCCAATTAGCGGCAGCAAAAATTTTCCCGATTTTATAATTTTACCATTACTGGCTTTTGATAGCGATTTAACAAGGCTGGGCATGGGCGGAGGTTTTTTTGACCGCACTATTGATTTTCTAAAAAAACAAAAAACTGAAATTATTACGATCGGTCTGGCCTATGAGTTTCAAAGGGCTCACGACCCTCTTCCCACAGAAAAAACCGACCAGAAGCTTGATTTCATTGTAACCGAGCTTGGAGTTTTACCCCGCGAGCGTGATGTACGTTAATCTAACACATCCTCAATTTTT
>CANGQE010000015.1 GCA_947455845.1 Rickettsiales bacterium | reverse complement strand
TGGATATCTTCAACGAAGAGGTCTTTGCTGATTACGAGTTCTTCGTTTTTTTTTAGAGAAATTTTGGCGACATCATCAGAGAGGTTTTGGGCAGCCGGATGCGACTTGGTTAGGGGTTTGAAGAATTTTTCGATGAGTTGGAATTCTTGCATTGGTTGGAGTGAAATGTTTTAGTATTTACCTTGTGGATTAGACCCCGTCGTAAAGACGGGGTGACAAGCTGAAAGTAAGAGTACAATCCTCACACATTGTCACCCCGTCTTTACGACTGGTTCTAGTCCACACGTTATTAGTTCAATTTAAAACTAACAATCACCCCAGTCGAAATAAAGCGATTAATAAGTTTGCCGACATCGACTTCCTTTTTCATTTTTTTACAAATCATTTTGTAAATCTGATAAAGATTTTTCTGTTTTTGAATTAGCGACAGAAATAAAAATTCCTCAGCAGTCAGTAAAAAAATTTGATTGGAAAAAGCCATTACACATTCCGGCTTAAGAAAGTTTTTAATTTCTTTCTCTTTTTTCCAAATTGAAAAAACCGCAAATTTTGAAGAAAATAAAATGGAGGATGGATTTAGCTCAAAAGTAAGTTGGGTAAATTTTTCGATCGGAAGATTTTTGAATTTTTCTAGGTCAAAATTTACTTCATATTTTTCAGCTAAATAATCTTGGTGGTGCAAAAGCTCTAATTGAGATAGATCCTTTAAATATAATGGTTTGTAGCGAGATAAAAATTTAGGAAAATCTTGACCAAAATCATTCAGATTACCACTTTTAGAAGGAAATTTTTGGCAATATTTTTGCACTAATTCTGCAAATTTTTCTGCACCTGCAATTTTTTTTGTAATGCTAAAAGTCGAAGATAAAGCCGACTCAAAACCGCCCAAAACATTGTTGCGGTAAATATTGAGGCGAGCCAAAGCTTCCTGTTTGGAGTAAGGAATTTCTTGCAGAATTTTTTGGTCAGATTTTTTGAAGATATGGCTAGCAAAATTTTGCTGAATTTTTTGTGGGTTCATATTCCGGTTAAAATTTTTTGGGCTTTTTTAGCCTCGTCCAGAAGCACTTCAAACTCAGGAAAATCCTGATCCCATTCAATCAAAGTCGGAATCGGTCCGAATTCTTTTAAAGTCATTTTATAAATTTCCCAAACTTCATCGCAGACTAAATTATTGTGAGTATCGATCAAAATTTCTTGGTAATTTTTTCCGTCAAAAATTTGTGATTTGGAATGTCCGGCGAGATGAATTTCGCCCACACTCTTTTTGTTGATTTTTTTCAAATAGGCCTGCGGTTCAAAATCAGAGCCATTCTTGTAGCTGACAAAAATATTATTCACATCCAAAAGCAAGCCGCAGCCGGTTTTTTTTGTAAGCTCATTAATAAATTCCGCCTCATCCATTTCAGGGTTTTTAAAAGTTAAATAAGCCGAAGGATTTTCAACCAAGATTTTACGCTGTAAAAAATCTTGCATCCGCGAAACATTGCTTGAAATGGCTTTTAAAGAGGCCTTGGTATAAGGCAAAGGTAGTAAGTCATTGAGGTGATTATCATCAATTCTGCCCCAAGAAATATGATCAGAAATTAAAAATGGTTCAATTTTTTCAACTAAGTTTTTTAATTTTTGTAAATGAATTAGATCAAGAGATTGTGCCGATCCAAGAGAATTACCAACTGAGTGCAGGCTTATCGGGAAATTTTTTCTAATTTCGGTAAGATTCTTAATCGCTGCTGACTCGTAATAATTCTCACTGTGAACTTCTAGCCAGCCGATTTTGTGTGAGATTTTTTTGGAATTTTGAAGGAGATGAGGGAGGTAAGGGGAGCGAAGCCCGACCCCAACTAAATTTGCTGGGGCCGGAACTTTTTCTAGTTTCATGACTTAAAAACTAGTTAGATTTTTTTTCTTCTTTTAGTTCGATTTTAACGCCGTCAACTTTGTCAGCAGCTTTTTCAACTTTAACTTCTTTAGCGGCTTTTTTTGATTTTTTTGATTTTTTAGCTTTTTTCTCAGATTTTTTAACTTCTTCTTTTTTCACTTCGTCTTTTTTAGCTGAACATTTGTTAGCTTCGTCTTTTTTAGCAGCACAACCATTTTTTGCGCCACAAGTGTTAGAGTCTTTTTTAAGGCCAAGTTGAGCACAAGAAGCTAAAAGTCCAAGACCAACGATACCAGCAGTTACTGATTGCAAGAATTTTTTATTCATATTTTTTACCTGAAATTAATTTGTAATTTTTAAGAGAAGTCGAGTTTGGTGGTGTGAAGTTGCGACAAGCTATTTACGTTTTTTGACTTGTCAATTGCTTGGCGAGAATTTGTAATAGAGGTTTCAAACTTTTTAACTAAAATTTTTTCAAAAAAATGATCAAAGAAACATTTTTAAGCGGCATCAGATCCGAGATTGAAGAACTTAAGCAAAATGGACTTTACAAGAGCGAGTATGAAATAGTTACTTCGCAGTCAGCTAATATTGAAATTTTTCATCAAGGCCTAAAAAAACAGGTGCTGAATTTTTGCGCCAATAATTATTTAGGCTTGGCCAATAATCAAAATCTGGTTGAGGCTGCTAAAAAATCTTTGGATGAATATGGTCTTGGAACTGCGTCTGTGCGCTTTATTTGCGGTACCTTTGATTTGCACAAAGAGTTCGAAAAAAAGCTTTCCGAGTTTTTGGGATTTGAAGATGTAATTACTTTTTCTTCCTGCTTCGCTGCTAATGGCGGCGTATTTGCTGCCCTTTTTGACCAAGATGACGCGATAATTTCTGCTGATTTAAATCATGCTAGCTTAATTGACGGAATCAGGCTCTCCAAAGCTGCCCGCCATTTTTACAAATTTGACGACATGGGCGATTTGGAAGAAAAATTAAAAGCGGCGCAAAATAGCAAAACTCGCGTGGTGGTTACAGATGGTGTATTTTCAATGGATGGCGACATTGCTGATCTAAAAACAATTTGTGATTTAGCAGAAAAATATGATGCCTTAGTTTTGGTGGATGATTCACATGCAACGGGATGCGTTGGCGCTAACGGTCGAGGCACTTTGGAACTTTGCGGCGTTGAAGGTCGGGTGGATATTTTAACTAGTACTTTAGGTAAAGCTTTAGGTGGTGCAGGTGGCGGTTTCATCGCTTCTAAAAAAGAAGTAATCGAGAAACTACGTAACAAAGCACGTCCTTATTTATTTTCGAACAATATTTTACCGATGGTGGCAGCGGCAGGAATTGAGATTTTGGACATGATTTCAAAATCAAAAAGTCTGATTCAAAAACTAACTGACAACACGGCTTATTTCCGCGAAAAAATGGTTGCTGCCGGTTTTAACGTGCGTGACAAAAATGCGGTTCACCCTGTAGTTCCGGTAATGTTGGGCGATGCTTTGTTGGCAAGTAAATTTGCTAAAGCGATGGTGGAAGAAGAGTCAATTTATGTAGTGGCATTTTCTTTTCCGGTAGTGCCGAAAAACGAAGCGCGTATTCGCGTGCAGATTTCTGCAGCTCACGAAAAAGAACATTTAGACCGCGCTATTGCTGCCTTTATTAAGGTTGGGAAAAATTTGGGAGTAGTGAAATAGTGGTAAAAAAAGAAGAGCGTAAAAAAGCAGTTGAAGAATCCCGTTCCAATGTGGGGCTAATAATGGCTAAGGCTACAAGTTTGGCACTGTTTGTTGTACTTCTAACTTTGGGCGTGATTTTTGTGATTTTGAAGATTGTGAAAGGTTGAGTATTTCAACTCCAAGCCCTTTAATTTAGTTACTTATTCAAATGATAAATTTCGAACTCGCCCCCTTCGCCGTTGATGAGGAAAAATCCCGTGGTCGTCTTTATCCCGAAAGTTACGACGATTCAAAATACCGCTCAATTTTCGGCCGTGATCGTGACCGCATTATCAACTCCTCAGCCTTTCGCCGCCTTCAATATAAAACTCAAGTATTCGTCAATCACCAAGGCGATCATTATCGCACCCGCTTAACCCACTCTTTAGAAGTAGCACAAATTGCTCGCTGGATTGCCGGCGCATTAAAGGTTAACAAAGATTTAGCGGAGATTGTTTCTTTGGCTCACGACTTGGGTCACACCCCATTTGGTCATGCCGGTGAAGATGCTTTGCACGAAAAAATGCAGGATTTTGGCGGCTTCTCCCACAATGCTCATACGCTAAAAATTTTAACAAAATTAGAAACCCGCTTCATTGAATTTGAAGGCTTAAATTTATCGTGGGAAATGTTGGAGGGTGTCGTTAAGCATAATGGTCCAATCAAAGATGAATCAAGTCTCTGTGATTACATTAGAGAGTACAATGCTAAGCATGACTTGGACTTGAAAAACTTCCCTTCGATCGAATCGCAAATTTCGGCAATTGCTGATGATATCGCTTACAATAATCACGATATTGAAGATGGCTTAAGAGCGGATTTGTTTAAAGTTGAAGAGCTTTTTGAACTGCCGTTAATCGGAACAATTTATCAAGAAATTCTGGCCAAATATCCCAAAATTAAAAGAGAATTATTGGTGGGTGAGGCTAAGAAACTAGTGACTCTTGCCATGGTAATGGATGTGATTAATACTACTCAAAAAAACTTAGTCGAAAATAAAATTAACAGCGAGCAAGATGTTAGACATGCTAAAAAATTCTTAGTTCATTTTTCACCTGAGCTAGAAGCGGTACACCAAGCGATAAAAAAATTCTTAATGACCAATATGTATCGTCACTCAACTGTGAATCGCATGACTGCTAACGCTAAAAAAGTTGTCGGTGGCTTATTTGATTATTACCTAAATTCACCAAATTGCCTGCCCGACGAGCGCGCCGAAGTTGCGATAAAAATTTATGACAAAGGAACCTTAGCTATCCTGATCTCAGACTACATCGCAGGAATGACTGATAGATATGCGATTAGGGAATTTGAAGAACTTATTAGGTAATTTAACAGTTAACAATTAGCAATTAACAATTAACAGTTGATCAGTGTTGGTTAAACCCTCCCAAATGTTAATTGCTAATTGTTAATTGATAATTTTATGAAAAATCTTCTTCCCTACCGCAACACCCTTCCCACCATCGATCCTTCCGCCTTCATCGCTTCCACTGCCATTATTTCGGGAAATGTAAAAGTCGGGAAAAATTCCGGTATTTGGTATGGCTGCGTGGTGCGGGGAGATGTTACTAAAATTGAAATTGGTGAAAATACCAATATTCAGGATAATTGTATTTTGCACGGTACGCGTCCGCATCATGCGCAAAATAAGACCGGTGCTGAAGGAGCGTCGGTAACAGTAGGTAACGGAGTCACGATTGGACATGGTGCCATTATTCATGCTTGCGTGATTGAAGATAATGCTTTTATCGGGATGGGTTCGATTATTATGGATTTGGCGCGAGTAGAGCAGTTTGGGATGTTGGCGGCTGGTGCAGTTTTAACTCCCGGTAAGGTTATAAAAAGTGGCCAAATCTGGGCGGGAAATCCGGCAAAATATTTTCGGGATATGACTGAGGTGGAGAAAAACTACATTAAAGTTTCGGCGGATAATTATGCGGAATTGGCGCGGGAGTATGCGGGGAAGTGATTTGCAGTAAAAATTAAAATTAAAGCAGGTAATCAATCTAACCGATGTCATCATTATTCAATAAATCTCAAATTGAAAAAATTATCTCATTTGCTCTTGAGGCCGGTCAAATCGCTGCTCTAGCTTTCAAAGACAAAAACTTCTCAATTGAAAGAAAATCCGATAATTCGCAAGTTACCACTGCCGATATTGCGGTGAGTAATTTTCTGCGTGAGAAGTTGAATGAGGAATTTACGGAGATCCCAGTTATTTGCGAAGAGGGTGATTTGCGTGAAATTACACAAGAAACTTTTTTTCTGATTGATCCGATTGATGGTACTTCCAGTTTCATTTCTAACAGCGTGGAATTTGCGGTAAATATTGCTTTGGTGCAAAATAAAAAAGCGATTTTTGGCTTGATTTACGCGCCGCTTTTTGAAGGCGGGAAGATGGTTTTTAGCGATGAAGAAGGTAAGGTGGTGTTGTGGGAGGGTATGATATTGAGGAGTGGGGCGCGAAAGATCCTGAAACAAGTTCAGGATGACAGTGTGGGTGGTGGCAAAAAACTCCGCATCATCACCAGCGCCCGTACCAAAGATGCTGACATCCTAACCTACATCACCAGACTTCACCCCAACCTTTTGCAAAATTTCACCGTCGAAAAACTTTCCTCCGCCGTAAAATTCTTCCGCCTTCTCGAAGGCGATGCCAATCTTTACCTACATTTGCGGGAATCAATGGAATGGGATATTGCCCCCGGACAAGCTCTTGTAGAACTTATGGGTGGCAAAGTAAAAAATTTATTTTTTAATCAATCCGAAATTAAAATTGGTGAAGATTTAGGCTACAAAAAGCCAAATTTTTTAAACCGATCCTTTGTGGCATTTATCAATTAGCAATTAACAATTAACAGTTAGCAGTGCTTACTAACTGTTGTTGCCATCGCCAACTGATAATTGTTAACTGCTAATTGTTAACTGAAAACCATGGCTAAGAAATTTACCGCAAATTGTGATTTTGGTGGGCAGAAATCTCCCGTAACTTTGTATGTTGGTGATCCATCTTTGGGTTCGCATCCGCTCAATTTTCAAAGTAAGTGGTTGTCCGAAAGTCGTGGTGGAACTGTGCCGCAAGACATCATGGACGCTTTTGCTAAATTGGCGGAAATTTCACAAAAAAGTAAAGTTTCTTTCGAAGAGCTTTGTGTTTATGTTATTGAAGAGCTTAATGCCGCCAACTCTCTAGCTAGTGACGCTCATCAGGCTACTGAACTTTCTTCTCCAAAAAAATAATAATCATGAAAAAAAAATCTCACATTGCAGTTTTAATGGGTGGCTGGAATTCAGAGCGCGAAGTTTCTTTGCGTTCGGGTGAAGCGGTCTACGAGGCGCTGATTAAACTAGGATATCAAGCGACTAAAATTGATTTTTCGCACCAAATTTTTGAGCATTTAAAAGAAGTAAAGCCTGACATTATTTTCAACGCCTTACATGGTCAAAATGGTGAAGATGGTCGTATTCAAGGTGTTTGCGACATTCTTGAAATTCCTTATACTCATTCCGGCATTGTTGCTTCAGCACTTTGTATGGACAAGGTTCTAACTAGAAAAATTTGCGAAACCGTTGGTGCTAAATCACCGCATTACGAAATTCTCAAAAAAGGTGAAGATGCGCAAAATAAAGAGAAAATTTTTGCTGTCGGTAAACCCTTAGTAATCAAGCCAATCAGCGAAGGATCAAGTGTTGGTGTCGAAGTTATTTTACCAAATGTGCAATTCGATTTCTCCAAATATGAATGGAAATATGGTGATGAAATCATCGTTGAAAAATATTTGGCGGGGCAGGAAATTCAGGTAGCAGTAATGGATGGTAAGCCTCTTGGTGCAATCGAAGTGCGTCCTCACGGTTTGTTCTACGATTACAAATGCAAATATACAGCGGGCATGACGGACTACGTTATGCCGGCTGAAATTTCAGAAGAAAAATATGCCGAAGTTATGGAATTGGCGCGCAAATGCCATGCAGTGGTAGGTTGCCGTGGCATCAGTAGAATCGATTTTATTTTGAATAGTAAGAATGGGGGCGACAACGAGTTTTACTTGCTTGAAATCAATACCCATCCCGGTTTTACCGCAACTTCTTTGGTTCCCAAAATCGCCAAACATGTTGGAATTTCTTTTGAAGAAATTGTTGAATTTTTAGTTCAAAATGCGCGTTGCGGATGAGTGAAACATTTAAAGAAAAGACCCAGCATTTTTTTCTGACCAATAAATTTCTACGCAAAATTAGAAATTTTTTTCACCAGACTTTTTTTCCGATTCTAATAAAGTCGTTGCTGATTCTTACTGTCTTATTGGCATCGATTTTTATGGGTCTAAAGTTTTTTAAGCCGAAATATCTGGAAACGATTTACCAAAAATCAGCATTTTATTTTTTCCATTCACTCAATCTTGATAGTAGCAATTTCACCCAGATTAATATTGCGGGAAATAATCACACCACTGTAGAAGAAATTTTGGTCATAGTTGAGAGTTCCAAAACTCAAACCAGTAACTATAAGTCGGGTGATTACCAGCTTTTTACTCACAATCTGATCGACCAGATGAAGGCACAATTGCCGTGGATTAATCAGGTTATCATTACGCGCAGCATGCCAGATATTTTAAATATTTCGGTGACTGAGTACGAGCCATTTGCCATTTGGCAAAATGAGGGAAAAAAATATTTTACCGATAAAGAAGGAAATCTGGTGCCATTTGTTGAAATGGAAGAATTTGAACATATGGTAATTTTGTCGGGTAAGGGCGCTAATACCCACGCCAGATCACTTTTTAATATTTTTGCAACTGACCCCAATTTGAGCGCTAATGTCTATTCCGCCACTTGGGTTTCTAATCGGAGATGGGATATTCGTTTTGATAACGGTCTGCTAATCAAACTGCCGGAAAATAATATTTCTGAGGCTTGGCAACGTTTAATGAAAATTTACAACATGCAGGGTTCAATTGTGGGATTAAAAATTATTGATCTTCGTATTTTGGATAAAACTTATTTGGAATATGAGGATGCTGTGATTAAGGAGTTGAAGAGCCTGTAAGATTGCCTTTGCGAATAGATCCTAAAACAAGTTCAGGATGATGACGAGAGTGAATTAACAATTAACAGTTAACAATTTAACATTCGTTCAAGTTACCAACTGTTAATTGATAATTGTTAACTGATAATTTTTAAAAAAACCTCTAGCCTTTACTCACCAAACCCTCAATTCTTAAACCTTAATTCATAATTCTTAATTTCCATAAATGTCCAACCACCCCAAAAAAGGAAAAATCGTTGCTTGTTTGGATATGGGCTCGTCAAAATTGGTGTGTATTATTGCATCAATTCACAATGACAAAGTCCAGATTCTTGGCTATGGGCATAAGGAATCGAAGGGTATTTTGGCGAGTGCGATTTCCGATATGTTTTTGGCGCAGAAGGCGATTACTAATGTGGTGTCGGAAGCAGAAAGAATGGCGGGATTTAACATTGACCGCTTGTTAGTTGGAATTTCGGGTTGTCAGGTGATTTCTACCCGCAAAGAAGTGAGCACTAAAATTGCCGCAGATATTGTTAAAACTTCAGATATTGCTGCTTTAGCGACAAAAATTCGCGCTGAATTTAAGAAGACTAACCGCGAAATAATCCACTTAATTCCTTTGCAATATCGCATTGATGATTCGGCGCCGGTAGTGAATCCGCGCTACATGTCAGGTTCAAAATTACATGCAAAATTTCACGTGGTTTCAACTTCGCAAACTACCATTAAAAATATCGAAAATTGTTTAAAAAGATGTCAACTTTCCGTTAATAACTACGTGGTTGAACCTTACGCATCAGCTCTTTCATGTCTGTCCGACAATGAAATGAATCTAGGTAGTTTGTTGGTTGATATTGGTGGTAGTTCCACATCTTTTTCGATTAGTTTAGAAGGAAAATTAATCCATATCGGCAGCTCGCCAATTGGTGGTGTACATATTACCAGAGACATTTCTACCATTCTTAATATCAATTTTGACGCCGCGGAAAAAATCAAAAATCTCAACAGCTCTTTGATGATTAGCCCGATTGAAGAAAGAGAAATGATTAAGTTAAAATTCTTCGACACTAACGACGGCCCCGACATGATCCGCATCACTCGCGTCGAGCTGCGCGACATTATTCAATCAAGGTTGGAAGAAATTTTTGAATCGGTCAAAACAGTTTTAGAGCAATCTAACATGCCGCTTTACATGCTAAGTAATATCGTGCTTACGGGTGGTGTGGCTTCGATTGTCGGAATCGATAAACTTGCTTCCGAGATCTTCGGAAAAAATGTCCGCATCGGTTATCCTAACCGTTTAGAATCAGTGGCTTCAGAAGTTTTAAACCCAACGCATTCGTGCTCTTTGGGGATGTTAGAATTCCTGCGCAAATTGCATTTGAAGGAAAGGATCAAAGATGGTTTCGAAAGTAAAAGTACTTGGTTCGGCAGATTGATTGAGAAGCTGGCAGCGATTTAGCGAGAAGTGGCATCACATAAAAGATTCATCTTTCTCGACTCACAATTTAACTACACATATGTCCAAATCAGCTTTCTCTTATCATCAAGCTTTACCAATTCATGAAGCGGTGGTAAATAATAATTACGAGGATTTTTTAGAGGCGATTGAAACCATTGTAACAAAGGTAATTGACCTTGTGGATGATAATAAGGACACCGCCCTAAATCTGGCAATAAAGCATGAAAGAGAAGAAATGGTAAATGTCCTAATCGGGAGATTAGCTGATCCGACAATACGCAATAAGCAAATATTAGATGCCTCTCTAATGGCTCTAATTGTCAACGATTCGGCATCTATTAGAAAGAGCGTTGATGAATATTGTGAGAATTATAAGAAAAATTATCACCAGATTGTTCAAACCAAAAAAACCGCAATTGAATTTGAACAAGAGGAGTGGCAAAAAATTGAGTTGCCAGAGGCTGCAACCAACGATAATCTTCCCAGTACTACCATGGCTAATTTGCAAGATGTGAAGCCAAACACTTTGGTCGAAAGAATTAATGGTATGGAGTATATTTAAAGAAAAATAAGTGCATGAGGCACACTCGGATTATCATTTTACCAATCAAAGCAAGCTCACAAAATCACCACCCAAAAATTTCCTTTGAAATTTATTCTAAGCCCAACTATCAAGCCTGAACCAAAATAATCTGTAACACCACAACAGACCAAACACCAAATGTTCGCGACCAAACCCGATACTTCCAAGCACAGTACCACCAAGCGCAAAGTCACGCCTAAACGTGCTGCTTATGCCGTTGTCAATGTTGTAAAATCACTCCTTAGCCATCTCGTTTTAGCTTCACTTCTTTTTCATCAATTCACCTTCGCAACCGCTTTTGCTGAAAATTTACCAATCACGCCTGACGGCTCAACCAACACTCAAATTACCAAAACAGCTTCGGGAGTCGACCAAGTAAATATCGCAGCCCCAAACAGCTCAGGCCTCTCTCACAATAAATTTACCGATTACAACGTTAATCGATCCGGTCAGATAGTTAATAATTTCTCCGGTAAAAACCCAGCAGAGGTGGTGGCGGTTAGTGGAACTGATCCCGTCGCTTCAACTCAAATTGGGGGATTGGTTACAGCAAATCCTAATCTTGCCAACTCGGGCGGTGCTTCGATTATTTTAAATGAAGTAACTTCAACTAATAATTCCCAACTTTTGGGCTACGCCGAAATTGCTGGAACTAGAGCCGAGTTGATAATTTCCAATCCCAACGGCATCACTTGTTCGGGTTGTGGATTTATTAACACCTCGCGCTTGTCGCTGATTGCTGGGAGTAGTAGTCTTCAAAATGGCAATTTGGAATTTAATTTGAAGCAGCAAGAAAACCCCAATCTAATGATCCCGCTAATTACAGTTGAAGGCTTGGGGCTTGATGTAGAAAGGGCAACTCACGCTGATATTGTGGCTTCAGCAATTAAATTGATCGCAACAACTTACGGATCTGATGCTACCGACGTCAGCTTGAAAGTAGGGGATGGGGGATATAATTACTCTACCAAAAATATCGATCAAAACTCTACCTCGGCAAGCACCGAACTTTTTGCAATTGATGCTTCTAACCTTGGCGCAATTCAAGCGGGTAGGATATTTATTATTGCCACCAAAGAAGGTTTTGGCGTGAAATTAGACGCAAGCCTAACGGCAACAAAAACACTCAATATTGATACCGCCGGCAATCTTTATTACACTAGTTTGAACTCGCGAGATCAGGTTAATCTCAAGGCCAAAAATATTTACAGCAGTAATGTGAATTCAGCGATTAAGGCCGCTGCAATTGAGGTTCGGGCCAGTACGGAATTTAAAAATCTGGGAAGATTAACCGCCTCTAAAATTAACATTTTTGACAGCAATATTTTTAACAATTTGGGAATCACCGAAGCGCTGAATTTAGATATTTTTGGCGTTAGCGATGTGATAAATTCAGGAACAATCTTCGCCCAAAATAGCTTGGGATTCTCTGCTGTGAATCTTACCAATAAAAGCTCGGGGATTATTTCTTCAACTGCGGATTACACCTTAATTTTAAGCAATCTTCTTAATAATTCCGGCACCATTTATTCGCCCACAAATCTCACTAGCAACAGTGGCAATATTATTAACTCGGGCAGTATTTTTGCTGAAGAAAATCTGACTCTAAATCTTGTCGGAAGCCTGACTAATTCCGGCAATGTGCAAAGTAACGGCAATTTTACTTTAACTGCAGCCAGCCTTGATAATTCAAGCTCGATCAAAAGTTTT
>CANGQE010000014.1 GCA_947455845.1 Rickettsiales bacterium | reverse complement strand
TTCAAAAAATTTAGAATTGCGAAAAGTTCGACGAAAAAGTTGATTTGCGACAGCGCCCTTAAAGGAATTGAGATCGGTTGAGATTTGTTGATTTGATAATCGTTGCTGTTTTTGAGTCATAAAATTGTCAATTTAAAATTAATAAATTGCTGAATACGTAAAATGGTCTGACGCCATTTTACATACTAGCTTTTAAATTGACACGGAGGGGTGGACGTTCTCATGGGACTTTAAAAACTGGTAAAGATTGCACTTTCGAGCTTTCAGTAAAATCGATAAAAACTTTTGCAGAGGTTAAAAAAACTGATTTTGCTAGAGGTTCCTAGGTTAAATTTAATTTGAACTTTAAACCTCTCTCCACGATATTTCGAATTAATGAAAATCACCCCTTCTTAAATCACGCCCATTTCATGAAAAAAACTTCCCTATTTTGCGCTATTATTTTTTTAGCAACCAGCCCCGCCATCGCTCAAAAAATTCCTAATGAAGAGCTTTGTAATGCCTCTGATGCTTGTAAAAAAGTGTGTAAGCTTCAAGGAGTTAAGGGTTCGCTGGATCAGAATTTGATTAATCAATGTAGCATCGACATCACCAAAAAATTTAATCTCGATTAATGAAAAAAGTTTTTTTGTTTTTCTTTTGTTTGGCCTTTTTACAAAGCTCAAAAGAATCATTAGCACAGATGACGATTCTAAATGTTCCTTCTGCCGACGTCGCGGCGAAAAAAAGGATTTTTGTGCAGCATGAATCGCAATTTCGCACTAAGCGCAAGGGGCGGTTTTGGAATTCTACGAATTACCTAACTACGGGAATCGGACACGATACTGAGCTTACGGCCACTTATTTCAATCTTGGAAGCCTTTCTCACAACAATGACACTCTCGCTCTTGGATTTAAAAGCGCTTTGCCTTTGCAAATTGATGAGATCAAAAAATACCAGCCCAAAATAATTGTCGGTTCAGCAGCAGCAATTTCAGTGCAGGGAAATGGTGTTGGAAATTGGAGTTACGCGGCAGGAAATTTTACTATTCCTCAAAGTGGAACTAGGCTAACTGCTGGCATCAGCTACGGCACTAAGCAAATTTTTGACCGAACTACTACCGCGCTGATGTTAGGGTTTGAACAGAAAATTACCGACAAACTTAGTTACGTGGGAGATTGGTATTCGGGCAGCCGCAACCCGATGGGAATTTTTGCTTCGGCTTTAAGCTACAATTTTCCTGATGACTTGGTGGTATTTGCTGGTTACCAAGTTGCTAATTCTAACCGCATTGCGCGTAATGGTTTTATTGTGGAGATCGCAAAGACGTTTTAGGGGGCGCAATAAATAAAAAAACTCCGCTGGTCGAGCGGAGTCGAGACCATCTTGAGCTTCCTGCCGCCCAATGTTTAAGCAAGGAGAATACCATAAAAATGGTCTCGACTCCGCTCGACCAGCGAAGTTTTAAACCACCCCTAACATCTCCGCTTCGTACATCTTTTTGTAGAGACCATCCCATGCAATCAACTCTTGATGCGAACCGATTTCGGCGATTTCGCCGTCTTTGATGAAGATGATGCGGTCGGAGGAAATTACGGTGGAAAGCTTGTGGGCGATGGTGATGACGGTTTTGTCTTTGGCTAAATTAGAAATTGCGTGAGAGACAATTCTTTCATTCTGGTTGTCTAATGCTGAGGTGGCTTCGTCCAAAAGTAAAACTGGCGAATCCTTAATGATGGCTCGCGCAATGGCGATTCTTTGGCGTTCGCCACCCGACAATTTAATGCCTTTTTCGCCGACAAAATTGTGCATTTTTTGAGGCAGGTGATTGATGAAATCGAGTGCAGGATTTTCAGCAATTATTTTTTCTACTTGGGCTTCGGTGATTGATTTGTCGACGTAAGCAATATTTTCAAAAATCGTGCCAGAAAAAATAAAACAATCTTGCGAAATGTAGGAAAAATTTTTGCGCAAATCTGCGAAAGAAAGCGATTTAATGTCACAATTATTTAGACAAATCATGCCAGCATCAACATCGTAGAAACGCAATAGAAGCTGTAGAATCGTGCTTTTACCTGCCCCGCTTGATCCAACAATGGCAATTTTTTCACTCGGTTTTATTTCCAAAGAAAAATTATTTAGCACTGCAAAATCTTTGTGGCTTGGGTAAGAGAAATTAACATTTTGCAATTTGATTGTGATTTCTTTTTGCGTCGGAAAATCTTGAGTTACCGGCAATTCTTTGACGGGAGAAGCAATTTCCAAAATTTCAAAAATCCTTGCCGTAGAAGCTGAAGCGCTTTGCAATTGTCCTGCAATTTGGCTTAGGGAAACCAGCGAAGTTGCGGTAATTACTGAGTAGAAAATAAAAGAAGAAAGGTCACCCGAGGTAATTGTTTTATTCAAAACATCATGGCCGCCAACCCACAATACAACAGCGATGCCACCGAAAGCGAAGCTAATCACAAAGGCGATCATTAGTGATTTGATGCGGATTTTTTGCAGAGAAAGTTTTAATGCCGAATCAATAAATCCAAAAAAATTACGCGCTTCTTTTTCTTCACCTAAATAAGACTGAATTGTTCTGATGCCGTTAATGCTTTCTTCGATGTGAGCACTAACCAAAGCTTGTGCTGATTGTGATTGATGCGACAAAGACTTGATTGATCTACCCATGATTACAATAGGAGCAATGGCGATTGGAATTAGCATCATTGTCATCATGCTCAGTTTGAAACTGGTAAGAAATAAAAAACAAATGCCACCGATGAAGAGTAGAAGATTACGCAGGAAAAATGAGATGGTACTGCTGATTGTGGTGTAGAGCACCATGCTGTCAACGGTTAGGCGCGAGATGACATCACCGGTTTTGGTTAATTCAAAAAATTCTGCTGAAACGCGAATGATGTGGTCGTAAACTTTTTTGCGCAAATCGGCGATTACTTTTTCCGCCGTAGAATTAATTAGTGATGAGCGGTAATAGCCGGCAACAGCCATGGCCACAATTGCCGCGATGAAAATCAAAACCACTAAATTTAAGTGGGTGGGATTTTGTTGGGCGAAACCGAAATCAATCAAATATTTAATCGCCTTACCAAAAAACAAAACCATGCAGGCCGTGACCAGCAAAGCCAGAAGTGCAAAAAAAACTTCGCGATGGTAGGGCTTGAAAAAGGGGATAAGAGCAAAAAGATTTTTTAGATTGAGACCTTTTCTGGCAGATGATTTTTGTTCTTGCGGCATTTTTTAAAGAGAGTTGTGTGAGCCGTCGCAGATTGCGCCGATCTTGCTGTGTTTGCAGCCGCAGAAGCGGATAGTTTTGCTTTCAGTAGCCTCAAAAACTACTGATTTCATTTTGCTGGTGCCATCCTCATTTTTGAAAGCCTTGTGCGCACCATCACAAAATGGCTGGTTTTGCGAAGCGCCACAAGAACACCAGAAATATTTTTTACCGGCTTCAACGTCAACTTTGAAAGGGGCTTTGGTAGCGATGATTGGTAGGGGTTCGGTCATTGTTTTTTATTATTTTATTGATCTCTGTTGGCGGTGAATAGATCACCCACCTTCGGTTGTCACCCCGAACTTGCTGCGGGGTCCACTTCGTAACGCATTCAAAACACTTTTAGAAACCCTCGTGACACGTTGGACCACGCAGCAAGTGCGGGGTGACAACCGAAGGTGGGATCTATCCTCATTTACAGAACCAAATTATTAACCCCATCAAAATCAATCACTTCCGAAGCAACTTTACGCGCTTTTTCGTAGTAACCGATTTCTTTGAGAATTTGTAATTCCTGCTTTGAAGGTACCACAATAACAATGGAATTTTTGTCGTATTTTGCCTTGGTTAAAGACATAACTTTTAGAATCGATTCACGATATTTTACATTACCCAAATAGGCCAAATACTTATCCAACTTAAGCTTCAAATTACTTTCAGCAGCGGTTTTATTTTTAGTCTTCTTGTACTCTTCAAGATACAAGCCTGCTTTAAAATCAACTATGTAAAGCTTTCCCGACTTAATAAAAGCTACTTCACAAAACATTAATTTGGCTTTTTGCTCATCAAAATTTGCCGGCAAAAAATAATCTTTATTCACCAAGTAACCGGCTGCCTTCATCGTTTGAACTAGATCTGAAACTAATTGCTTGGCGGGATTTTCTACCACAACAGATTCTGTAGCTTTCTTTGCAGAAATGGTGGCAGTTTTCTTTTCAACACGAGCTACAGGAGCTGCTTCCCTTAAAGCGGTTATTTTATCAAAAAATTCCGTGATATTTTTAGAAACACGTCCCAATAAATTTTTGTTAGTTTCGATTTCGTTTTTGTAAGTCTCATTCATTTTGCGGTAGAGATCATTTCCCATTTTTACGATCGCATCTTTAGAATCTTTCATCACAGCGTCTTGAACAATGCTCCAATCTTGCATACGCTTCTGAATTTCGGTATTTTTTTGCAAGGCCATCTCGATTTGTTTTTCCGCCTCAAATCTTAATCTGATTTCACCTTCTTTGCCTTTGCGCAACTCGTTAATTTCGTGCAACAATTTTTCAATTTTATCGCTATTATCTTTAGCTTCTAACAACAGCTTATTCTCCATCGTCCGCCTGTCATCGGCTTCTTTAACCATTTTTTCGTGCAAATCATGAATCTCTTTTCCCGAAGAAATACGCAAACGCGAATAGCGTAGATAAACAATAATCATCATGAGGGCCATGCCGACATTGCTGATAATGATGTAAATCATGGGATTAAAATTATTTTTAGGAGACGCAAGGCTAGGTATGAAGCGGCTATAGCCGCAGGTTGTCAATTAACCTAACCCCGCCTAAGTAAACCGCAATAAATATTCGTAGCGACTCTTTAAAATCAATATTTGTGACTGATTTTAAATATTTTTCACTGCGAATTTCTAGGTAATCAATTTTCTCAAATCCGATTTCCAATAATTCTTGGCCTTTTTTTTGCAAAATTTCTGCAACCGCGGCAGGATTTTCTCTTACCTCATTTTTTATTTCGGTTAAAATTCTGAATATGTTTGCCGCCTTATATTTATTGATGTCGGACAATCTTTGATTACGTGATGACATTGCAAGTCCACTGGCTTCACGCAGAATTTCGTGAGAAAAAATCTCCAAATCAAAATTCAAATCTTCAACTAATTTCTTAATGACTAAAACCTGTTGAAAATCTTTCTCGCCAAAAATCGCCACATCCGGTTTTACAATATTAAAAAGCTTGGAAACGATTAAGGCTACTCCATCAAAATGACCAGCGCGCGCACTTCCACATAGACAATTGGTTAATTTTGTTGGTGTTAATTTGAAGGCAAAATCATTGGGGAAAATTTCGGAATCTTGGGGTAAAAAAACATGAGTGGCTCCTGACTTTTTTAAGCGCTCTAAATCTTGCTCAACTTGTCTTGGATATTTTTCGTAATCACCTAAATCATTAAATTGCGCTTTATTAACGAAGATGCTGGCAACCACAGTTTCTGCAAGTTCGCACCCTTTTTTAATCAATGCCAAATGCCCTTCATGCAAAGCTCCCATGGTGGGGATGAAGGCGATTTTCTTGCCAGCGGCTTTTTCGGATTTTAGGTGGGCTCTGAGTTCGGGGATAGTTTGGGAGATAAACATTTTGCAGTTAACAATTAGCAGTTAGCAATTAACAATTGGCTGGCATTCACTATACCAAACTAAAAATCTATTGATCGCAGTAACGATGGATTTTTGAGGAAAAATTAAAACCCGAAAAACTTGCTGTATCAATATACTGCTGGTTTTTTGGGTTTTAATTTTTACCAAAAAGACGAAGTTAATGCGATCAATAGATTTTTAGTTTGGTATAAGATAAGTGCTAACTGGTAATTGTTAATTGCCAATTACCAGAACCCGCACCACCCCAGATAAATCAAGTTTTTCCTCAAGCAATAAAAACCCTTCACGCGTAAAAATATCAGCGATTTCTTGCTGCTGACCAATGCCTATTTCAAGAATTATTTGCCCCTTCTCATTTAAAAAATTCTTCGCCTCAAGAGCAATCTGCCGATAAAAAACAAGGCCATCAGTGCCACCATCAAGTGCTAACCTTGGCTCGTGGATTCTTACTTCTGGCTCTAAAATTTCTATATCTTGCGAGGGAATGTAAGGTGGGTTGGAGATGATTAAATCAAATTTTTCTTGTGAATTTATCCTGCTAAAAAGATCGGATTTTTCCAAATTTAAACGATCCGAAACCTGATGATTGTCCGCATTTTTTTGACAAAACGCCAAAGCTTTATCACTAATGTCAACACCGGTTCCAACAGCTAATTTATAAGATCTAAGCAGGGTAATTATTAAGCATCCCGACCCGACTCCTAATTCTAAAATTTTTAGTTTTTGGCTTTTATCCGCAAAATTATTTAAAACTGCTTCAATCAAACTTTCCGAATCAGGGCGCGGATCAAGCACATCTTTACTGACCAAAAAATCTTCACCGTAAAATTCTCTTTTACCGATAATGTGCGAGACTGGCTCGCGATTGGACCTACGCAATATCAGATTAAAAAAAACCTGCTGCTGCTCTAAACTTAATTCGTGGTCAGGATTAAAAATTATCTGCTCTTTAGAAAAGGGAATTCCCAAAAGAAAAAGGGCGTGAGTTAGTAAAATTAGAGAATCTAATTTACTATTACTCACACCCTTTGAATCCAGATTTTGTCTAGCTTGCGACAAAGCGCTGGAAATCTTCATTTATAAATCCTGCTTAAAAAATCTTAGAATTTTCCAAGAATTTCACGAACCGAAGTTTCGTTGATTAAAAACTCAAGATTTTTTTCTCTTCTAATGTCAAACTCAGCGATCTCATCTTTACTAACTGCATTTTTTGCCGCCATTTCTTTTGAAACTGACGATAAGTTCGCTACAACTCTTGCCAAGAAATCTTGGTAAGAATCTTGAGATGAAGAAGCACTACCGGATAACTCAGAAGATTGAACTTCTGAAGAGATTGCTGATTTTTTCTGATCTATAATTTGATTAAAGCCAGTTGTAAGGGCATTTACCAAAGCATCGATTTTTTCTACTTTAAGAGCCAAAGATCCTGACGGCATATTATCATCCGTAAGTGTATTCATTTCGCCATTAATCGAAATTTTATAAAGTGAGTTAGAAAACTCTAGGCTATTAACCTTAACGGCTTTGCTATATTGAACTGGCGCTTCCTGAATTTGAGTTGGGTCAGTTGGAATTTGCGCTTGTTGCTCACTTTGATTTGGAGTTAGGGTATATTCTACACTAACCATAAAATTACTTTTGATTGGATTGCTATTAGCTATGGCTGCGTCAATATCAGCAGGTTTTACTGCTGCCGGTGCAGAGGCATCAACTGGTGGCTGTGCTGGAGCAGCAGCATCAGCTGCTGGTAGCGGCGCGGCACCCGGAGCCACTGCGGCAACCATTGCCGGAGTAGGAATTACTCCTGCGGCAACCGCATCAGCGGCGGCTTTGGCTGCAGCTGCGGCTGCTTCTATTGGAGCCACTACTGACGTAACAACAGGGGATACTATTGTAGTTTCTGTAGAAGCGGCTGCATCTAATGGCGCCGCTGCAGTTGTAGCATTGCCAAGAGTAATTTCGCCTGTTTTAATGCCTTCTATAACTTTTTTCTCGAAGGCATTTTTATAAATATCGATTACGTCGAAACCTTCAATTTCTCTAACATTAGCAACGACTTTAGTTAAAACCTTATCATCGTCGCTGACATTAGATTCAATTTCTACTACCGAACTCACCGCTGAGTAAATTATGTTTTTCTCTGCATCTAAGATTTTGTAACCGGAATCTTTGTAACTAAATTTAATAGCTCTCCCGTCATTGATTGCCGCTGTAATTTCCGGCTCTTTAACAAATTCAACCGTAGCTGAATTAGATTCTGCATCTTGTACTGTTACAGGTTCTAGCAAAGTCACAGTGAAGTTAGAAGAAAAAATTCCGGCTTTAGCCTCAAGATGCTTAACAACAACATGACGCTTATCCAATACAGGGCTTGGAATGGTAAATTTAAGATCTTTTAAAGTGATTTTTTGTGATAAAGGAAAACCCGAAACCGCAACTTCTCCCACCGAAACATTAGCGCTATTTTTGCTAACAAAATTATTAATCTGTTTCTCAACCTGTCCTACTTTGAAGAACCAAAAAACGCTGTAAACTAGTGCCAATACTACTAACAAAATCGCTAGTTTAACTACAATATTTTTGTTCATAATTTTTTAGTTATTTTAAATTGAAACATTACGAGTTTCGTCAGGCACCACAAGTGTTAGCCCGTCGAGCTCTTTGGTCATAATAATCTGACAACCAAGTCTGGAAGTAGGAGTTAGGCCGAAAGCCAAGTCAAGCATGTCTTCTTCGTCCTCACTTGGTTCTGATAACATGCTGTAGAACTCTTTGTCAACCACCACATGACATGTTGAGCAGGCAAGAGACCCTTCGCAGGCACCTTCTAGATCGATATCATTGTTATGTGCGGCTTCAAGAACAGTAGTTCCAAGCGGGACCATAAATTCCTTCTTTTCACCTTTGCAAATAAAAATTATCTTAACAGTTTCAGTCATTGGTAGTTTTCAGAAGTTAGAACGTGAAGGAAATATCATAAGAAACCGTTTTATAAAAACCCGATTTAATAAATAAAGAAATTTGAAATAATTTTTCTTAAAAGAGACACTTTATCTTTTTCTCTCAATAATTTTTAACCAACCTCACATGAGTAAAATTGCATTGTACCAACCTGATATCGCCGGAAATGTCGGCACTATAATTCGCACCTGCGTCTGCTTTGATTCAGAGCTGCATATCATTGAGCCCTGCGGCTTCCCGCTTGATATGCAACGCGTCAGAAAATCCGCGCTTGACTATATTGACCACGCCAAAATTTTTCGTCACGCTTCATTTGAAGATTTTTTTGCATCAGAAATTTTGGCAAAAAATCAGCGCCTAATTTTGGCCTCAACTAAAGCCAGCACTGATTACCGAAAATTTAATTTTGAAAAAAATGATGTTTTAATGTTCGGCCGAGAAAGCGCCGGAGTACCTCAAGAGGTAGCAGATAAATCTCACCACCGAATTTTTATTCCGATGAAAAATCAAATGCGATCATTAAACGTGGCAATTTCTTGCGGGATTATTTTAGCAGCAGCACAGGTTAGTTAGTCTCAAAACACAACCTCGCTGGTCGAGCGGAGTCAAGGCCTACCCGAAGTTTACGCTCAATGTTTTTTGCACGGTAGCAAAAGCTTAGATAGGTCTCGACTCCGCTCGACCAGCGGATTGTGTTATTTAAGGAAGACAAACTTAAACTTTAATGATGGCTAGCCGCCGTAGCCGCTGCATCTTCTGCAGACACCGGTTTTGGCCTCACACCCAAAAGTGGTGCAATATTTTTAACCACTCTTCCCGCTACAGGTGCGGCTACCATCCCACCGGTATTAAAGGAATAATTCGGACGATCAAAAATCACGTAAACCAAATATTTCGGCTCCGAAATTGGAAATACCGCCACAAAAGAAGCCATGGTTTGCCTTTCATTGTAACCACCATATTCAGCGCGGTTAGCAGTTCCGGTTTTGCCACCAACTTCGTAACCTTCAACATTGGCATTGCGCCCCGTTCCTTCAACCGCAACCTTGCGCAACATGAGACGCATGGTTTCCGAGGTTGATTCTTTTATTACTCTGCGACCTTTGGGCTGCTCTTTTAATTTCAAAAAGGAAGGATCATGCATGATTCCGCCATTAGAGATTGCTGCAACCGACATTGCTAAATGTAGAGGCGTAATCGCAATGCCATGTCCGTAAGAAATTGTAAAAAGATTAATTTCGCGCCAAGTTTTTGGGAACATCGGACGACCCAGTCCCGGAAATTCTACATCAAGTTTTTTGAGCAAACCTATTTTTTCCAAAAATTCTTTCTGATATTCAGCACCAATTTTTTCAGCGATTTTAACAGTTCCGATGTTGGAAGAATAAGCAAAAACCTCACCCACCGTCATTTCATCTTTGACGGGGTGGTCATCTTTAATGGTGAAGCGACCATATTTTATGGGGTCGCGCACATTGTAAATATCAGTCATTTTTATTAAGCCCTTTTCAAAAGCCATGGTGTTGGTCAAAACTTTAAACACCGAACCTAGTTCGTAACTTCCGTTGGTAACACGATTGAAGCGCTGATCGGGGCTAGCTTCATTTTGCAAATTTGGATCAAAACTTGGCAGTGACGACAAGGCTAAAATTTCGCCGTTATTCACATCCATCACAACACCGGCCGCAGCTTTAGCGCGAAATTCTTCCATGCCGATTACCAATTCATCATGCAAAATATCTTGCACCCGTACATCGAGAGCCAAATGCAAATCTTCTCCTTTGCGCAATTTGCGATCATACTGCATTTCCATGCCTGCAAGACCTTTGCGATCTAAATCCACGTAACCGACAAAATGGCTGGCAATGGATTTTTGTGGGTAAACCCGAATACGATCATCTTCAAAAAGCAAACCCGCCATTTGCATATTTTCTACTTGGTCAACTTGATTGGGAGTAAGGTTACGCCTAATTAGAATCCATTGCTTACTGCTTTTTCCGTCAGAGATTTTTTTAAGTATTTCGGCGTAAGAAATTTCAGAAAAAATTGTCGCCAAACCTCGTGCGATCTCTTGGGGATTCTTCACTAAAACGCTGCTGACATAAAGTGATTTTGTTTTTAAATCGGTTGCCACCAAAACATCATTACGATCATAAATATTAGCGCGTTTATCCGCCGCTCTCGGGTCATAAATGCCGCTAATTTTTACCTTGTCACCCGACACCACAATAATCACCATGCGCACAATGATGGTGAGGAATGCTGCGATGATGCAGAAGTAAATAAACGCTAGTCTGGATTTTTTGATTTCGATGTGAGCCATGGGGAAAAGTGAACAGTTAGCAATTAACAATTAACAGTTGGGGTCTTAACTGTTAATTGTTAATTGCTAACTGCTAATTGATTTTACAGTTTTACTTCTTCAATCAACTTCTTAACCGCTGCAACTGAGTGGTTAAACATTTCGGCTTCTTTTTCGTTTAATTTGATCTCAACAATTTTCTCGACGCCATTTTTACCAATGATCGCCGGAACACCGATATACATGCCTTTAACGCCATATTCGCCGTTTAAATTTGCAGCAACCGGCAACACTCTTCTTTTGTCAAAAAGGTAACTTTCAGCCATTAAAATTGCCGAAGATGCCGGAGCATAAAAAGCCGAACCGGTTCCTAAAAGCTTCACGATTTCAGCACCGCCATCACGAGTGCGTTGCACTATTTCTTCGATTTTAGCATCTGTCGTCCATCCCATTTCAATCAAGTCAGGGATTGGCACGCCGGCAACAGAGGAATAGCGAATTAGCGGAACCATCGTGTCACCATGTCCACCTAAAACACAAGAATTTACATCTTCAACTGACACATTGAATTCACGCGCTAAGAAAAGTGACATCCTGGAAGAGTCAAGCACGCCAGCCATTCCCACCACTTTATTGGCCGGAAGACCGGAAACTTTTTGCATTACATAAACCATCGCATCAAGCGGATTGGTAATTACGATTACAAAAGCGTTAGGTGCATGTTGTTTAATTCCTTCAGCAACTGACTTGATTATTGCAGTGTTGGTAGCCATTAAATCATCACGACTCATGCCGGGTTTTCTAGCTATTCCGGCAGTTACGATTACTACATCAGCTCCGGCGATATCAGCATAATTGCTGGTACCGCTGATTTTTGCGTCAAAATCTTCAACTACAGAAGATTGTTCTAGATCAAGCGCCTTACCTTTTGCTACACCGTCAGCAACGTCCAAAACTACAATGTCACCAAGATTTTTTAAACCAGCTAAGTGAGCTAAAGTTCCACCAATATTACCTGCGCCGACTAGGGCAATTTTATTTCTTTTGTTCATAAAATTTAAATTGAGGTTGAGGATGAAGTTAACAATTATCAGTTAGCAATTAACATTTGTTAAACCCCTGAATATTAATTGATAATTGTTAACTGATAACTTTCTTCTTGTTTCAGGCCGTTAAAATTTGCACAATTTCTTCAAAAACTTCCTGCGGATTTTTTGTGCCGTCAATGACCTTAATACGTGAATTTTTCTTCGCCAGATGCAAAAATCCCTGACGCACTTTTTGATGGAATTCTAGACCTAATTTTTCGTAACGATTATTGTCAGCTCTGTTTTTAATACGTTCAAATGCCAGCTCTACTGGCACATCAATTAAAAAAGTAATGTCAGGAGCAAAATCAGCAATTGCCATTTTTCTAACTTCATCAACCAATTTCTCTTCCAGTCCAAAGGCGCTACCTTGGTAAGCGTAGGTTGAATCAAAAAAACGATCGGAAATAACGATTTTTTCTGACGCTAATTCGGGCTTAATTAGTTTTTCAACATGCTCCAAGCGCGCAGCAAAATTTAGAAAAAGCTCGGTTTTTGCTTCTAGCTTTTCAATTTTTTCATCAATTAAAATTTCACGAATTTTCTCACCAGCAAAAGTTCCTCCTGGTTCGCGAGTTAGAATTACCGGCAATTTTTGTTCCCAAAAAAATGCGTGCAATTTTTTTGCTTGAGTTGATTTTCCACAACCTTCTATTCCCTCAAAACTAATAAAACGTGATTTCATTTATGAAAAATCCAAAAAATATTTTAATAACCGGCGCCGGAAGTGGCATCGGACGCGCCCTTGCTCTTGTTTATGCCAAGCCTGAAGTGAATTTGTTTTTATGCGGTCGCGATTTAGAGAAGTTACAGATTACAAAAATTCTGTGCGAGGAATTAAAAGCAAATGTTCTTTTGGAAATTATCGATGTTTGTGACGAGGTTGCGACCAAAAGTTGGATCGACAAAATTGAAGAGAATTACGAGTTGGATTTAGTAATTGCCAATGCCGGAATTTCTGCCGGAACTGCCGGTGGACCGGAATCTTTTGAGCAAGTTAAAAAGATTTTTAACACCAATGTTACCGGAGTTTTAAATGTAACTCATCCGGCAATTGAAAAAATGAAAATTAGAAAAAGAGGACAGATTGCTTTGGTTTCTTCTTTAGCAGGATTTCGTGGCTTACCGAGCTCACCGTCATACTCCGCAAGCAAGTCGGCTGTAAGGGTTTATGGCGAAGCTTTGCGTGGTAATTTAGCTGGTCTTGGAATTGGCGTAAGCGTGATTTGCCCCGGCTACATTAAAACTCCAATGACCGACATTAATGAATTTCCCATGCCATTTCTGATGGACACCGAGAAATGCGCCGAAGTTATTAAAGCAGGTTTGGCTAAAAATAAATCCCGCATTGCTTTTCCATTCCAACTTTATTTTGTGGTTTGGCTGGCGACTTTGCTTTCGACTAAAATTACCGATCCGATTTTTG
>CANGQE010000013.1 GCA_947455845.1 Rickettsiales bacterium | reverse complement strand
CTATGGCATCAATATCATTAGATTTGATTTTGAGATAAGAGCTAATTTCTGCTATATCCATTTTCAAATTTTGTCTTTTTTCTTTCAGAATTCGGCCCAGAGAAATCTCTTCACGCGTCAATTCAATCGCGTTTTCGCTATTTTCTAAAATTTTCTGATTTTCTGCAGGTTTTTTCATTCGACTAGAGAAGCGAGATTTTTGGTTGCATCAAGAACCGCCAAGGCGGCGGCGTTTTCGGACATTTTCTTTAGAGTTGTTTGACTATCAATCAGATTCTTCAAGATCTCGTTGATTTTATTAATGGTAAATTCTGATTCATTAACCACAACTGCAGCGCCATGTTTTTCAAGGTAGCGCGCATTTTTTTCTTGATGATTATCTGCCGCTTGGGCGAAAGGAATTAAAATCATAGGTTTCTTTGCGGCGCAAAATTCAAAAATTGAAGAGGAGCCGGAGCGTCCAATTATCAGATGGGATGCCTTTATTAATTCAGGCATATTGTCAAAAAACGAATCGATAACGATGTTAATATTATAAGTTTTATATTGCTCGAAAGTGCTGTGCATGAGCTCTTTGCGGCATTGCTGAGTTACGTGAATATGTTCTTTAATATTTTCGCTTAGATTGAAAAAGGCCTTGGGTAAAATTTCGCTAAAAATTTTTGCTCCGCCTGATCCACCAATGACTAAAATATTAAATAAACTTTTTGGTTTTGGTTTTTGCATTAAGTCGGAATCTTCATAAAAATCCGAAGCTAAAAGAATGTCGTAACCCATTTTATTGGCGGGCTTTATTTCTTTTTTTACCGCTTCTTCGTAAATGGGAAGATTGTAAGCAGCGGTGCTTAATTCTAAAATTTCTTCACGAACTGGGTTTCCGACAAAAGTAGTTTTAGATAAATTCTCGGGAGAAATTCCTGAAGTTTCACGAAAAGACAAAGCAATTTTTTTAGCATATTTGGCAAAAATTCGATTCACTTTTCCGAGATGAGAATTTTGCTCGTGAAGAATAATATCAGTTTTGGTAATGATCGCCGCAACCAATATAGGAAAGGTTGCATATCCTCCAAAGGCTACGACATATTTTGGCCTAATTTTCAAAAAGAAATAGAGAGATTGTACAATTCCGAAAGAAATTTTTATTGCCGCTTTAATGAGGCCAAAAAAAGATTTTCTGAGCTGCGAGGAGCTGATAATGGTCGATTTGAAGCGATCATTATCTTTGATGTAGCCAGAAATTTTTCCATCGCCGAAGAAAAATACATCGCAAATATCATTGGCTAAATGAGCTGCCAAACAGCGTGCCGGAATAATGTGACCTCCGGTTCCGCCGCTAACAATAAAGATTTTCTTGAACATGGAATTGGTATTTGGGGTTCCGCACAATGCAGGGCGCGGCTCAGACCGCGTGAAAAAATTTAAAACATACCGAATTCCAAAGGGCTTTGGTATATTCTTGACAAATGCGAGTTGTCTCCTACCTTCGCGAGCTTTCCTAAATTTTCAAAACATTTTTACGATTAAGTATGGTTAATCACTTTATTGATCTAGATAAAATTTCTGACAAAGATTTGCATAAAATCTTGGCTCTGAGTAAAAAAATAAAAAAAGAGCAAAATGCGGCGAAGCAAGCAAAATTGCTGCCTCATAAAAATCTGGCGATGATTTTTGAAAAAACCTCTACTCGTACCCGCGTATCTTTCGAAGTCGGAATTAATCAACTGGGTGGTCACGCGGTAGTGATGAATAAAAATGACATGCAGCTTGGGAAAGGTGAAACTGTACAAGATACTGCCAAAGTTTTATCGCGTTTTGTTGATGCAATAATGATTCGTTCCAACTCGCATCAAACAATTTTGGAATTGGCGAAATATTCTTCTAAGCCCGTAATCAATGCTCTTTCGGATTTTTCTCACCCTTGTCAAATTATGGCCAGCGTATTAACAATTGAAGAGCATTTGGGAAAAATTGCCGGTAAAAAATTAGCTTGGTTTGGTGATGCCAATAATGTGCTTAATTCTTACATTCATGCTGCTAAAGCCTTTGGTTACGAATTAGCGATTGCTACTCCGAAAGAATTTGATTTTTGCCAATCGGAAATAAAAAAAGCGGTAAAGTTAGGAGCAAAAATTTCTTATTATTCTGATCCGAAGAAGGCCGCTAAAGATGCCGATGTGTTAATTTCGGATACTTGGTTTTCGATGGGAGATGAAACCGAAAAAAATGACGCTTTAAGGCAAAAAAAATTAAATACTTTGATGCCTTATCAAGTGAATGAAAAATTGATGAAACTAGCAAAAAAGACTGCGATTTTTACTCATTGCCTACCAGCCTATCGTGGATTTGAAGTTACTTCAGAAGTTATTGATTCGAAAAAATCAGTAATATTTGACGAAGCAGAAAATCGTTTGCATGCGCAAAAGGCAATTTTATTGTGGGCAATGAAAGACAGTTAACAATTAGCAGTTAGCAATTAACAATTATCAGTTGGAGCTAGTGCCAATCAGAGCTTCAACTGATAATTGTTAATTGATAATTGTTAACTTCCGTTAACTGTTTTGACTTTTAATTTCACCAAATTATCAAGCCCCTCTTCGTTACCACTCTTGGTTTTACAGACTTATAATTACTCCTTCAAAATGGTCAAAAAATCTGAAATAAAAAATAGTCCTGATAAGAAATTTTCCAAAAAAGAATTGTTGGGTTTCTATCGCGAAATGTTGCTAATCCGTCGCTTTGAAGAAAAGGCCGGACAGCTTTACGGCATGGGATTAATCGCCGGTTTTTGTCATCTTTATATTGGGCAAGAAGCGATTGCTACAGGCATGCGTTCTACCATGAAAGAAGGTGATAGAGTTATTACCACTTACCGTGATCATGGTCACATGATTTCAGTTGGTTCTGATCCTAAAGCGATCATGGCAGAATTGTTGGGAAGACGTGATGGTTCTTCCAAAGGTAAAGGTGGCTCGATGCATCTTTTTGATTTAGAAAAGCGTTTTTACGGCGGACATGGAATTGTTGGTGCTTCAGTTCCTATCGGTGCCGGACTTGCATTTGCAGATAAATATTTGGGCACTGATAACGTTACTTACTGCTATTTTGGTGACGGTGCTTCGCATCAAGGTCAAGTTTACGAAAGTTTCAACATGGCGAAATTGTGGAATCTTCCCGTACTTTTCATCATTGAAAATAATCATTATGCGATGGGTACTTCTCTTGCGCGCGCTTCTTCAGTTGATGAGTTACACAAGCGTGGTATTGGCTTCAACATTCCGGGAGTAAAAATTGATGGTATGGATGTGTTTGAAGTAATTAAAGACGGCCAAAGATGCGTCGATTATGTACGCGCCGGTAACGGTCCGATGATTCTGGAAATGGATACTTATCGTTATCGTGGTCACTCAATGTCAGATCCGGCAACTTACAGAAGTAAGGAAGAGCTTAATTGCAAAAAAGATCTCGATCCGATTGATTCATTGCGTAACCATATTCTACAAAACTCGGTAGCTTCTGAAGACGACATCAAAAAAATTGACGACAGTATTAAAAATGAAGTGAACGAGATCGTTGAATTCGCTAAGAATAGTCCTGAACCAGATGAATCTGAACTTTTAACTGAAATTTATAATTAAAACATGCTGAGAAAATTAACAGTTCGCGAAGCCTTAAGAGAGGCAATGGCTGAAGAAATGAGAACAACCCCAGAAGCTTTTGTAATGGGTGAAGAAGTAGCCGAATATAACGGTGCTTATAAGGTTACCCAAGGATTATTGGCAGAGTTCGGAGCCAGAAGAGTAATTGATACTCCAATTACTGAGCATGGTTTTGCCGGACTTGCAGTTGGGGCAGCTTTCGCCGGATTAAAACCAATCGTTGAATTCATGACTTTCAACTTCGCCATGCAGGCGATGGATCAAATCATTAACTCAGCTGCTAAAACTTGTTACATGTCGGGTGGACAAGTTCATTGTCCAATCGTATTTCGCGGTCCTAATGGTGCAGCATCTAGGGTAGGTGCGCAACATTCTCAATGTTATGCTGCTTGGTACGGTTCAATTCCGGGATTAAAAGTAGTTTCTCCTTACAGTGCTGCTGATTGTAAAGGTTTGTTAAAAGCTGCAATTCGTGATGCTAGTCCGATTATTTTCCTTGAAAACGAAATTACTTACGGTCTGTCTTTCGAAGAAGAATATGATGAAGATCACATTGTCGAAATTGGCAAAGCTAAAATTATGCGCGAAGGTAAAGATGTTACGATTATTACTTTCTCATTAGCGGTAAAATATGCTTTAGAAGCAGCAGAAGAGCTAGCTCTTGAAGGTATTGATGCCGAAGTAATTGATCTGCGCACCATTCGTCCGATTGATCGCGAAACCATTGTAAATTCAGTTAAGAAAACAGGTCGTTGTGTAACTGTTGAAGAAGGATTTCCTTTCGCTTCTGTAGGTAGTGAAATCGCTTCAATTTTAATGGAGGATGCTTTCGATTATTTAGACGCTCCCGTAAAAAAACTAGCATCAGTTGATGCTCCTCTGCCTTACGCTGCAAACCTCGAAAGGCTTGCATTACCAAAGGCCAACAACATTGTTGCGGCCGTTAAAGAAACTTGTTTTAGAAACCAATGAAAGAGAATTTTCTCTATCGCTTTGTCAAAAAACACAGTATTACCAAGCCACTTTTTGTCGGATATTGCATTGCCTTTACCCTGATTTGTTACTTCGCATTTTTTATTGTTTTTGGTGATAAAGGCCTCACTCAGCTTTTGGTTTTAAAAAAGCAGATCGAAAATAAGGAAGCCATCAAACAAGAAATTTTTGCCAAGATGCAGTCCAAGAAAGGTATGGTGGAAAGTATGAATTTAAATTCGCTCGATATTGATCTGTTGGATGAGCAAGCGCGCAAAGTTTTAGGATATGTCGGAAAAAATGAGGTGGTAATTTACCAAGATCAAAAAACTCTCGAAACTAAATCATCAACCAGTAATTAAAATTATGGATAAAATCTCAATGAAACATGAATTGTTTCGCAAAGGCCTGCATTTCTTATTATTGCTAGTTCCAATTTCTTATTTGGTGCTTGGGAAATGGATTAGTTTAACTATTTTCTCTGTTCTAACTACAGGTATAGTTTCACTGGATTACATGCGTCGCACCAATCCAAAAATACAAGAAATCTTTGTTAAAATTTTTGGAACAATCCTGCGCCCACATGAGATAGATGGTGGTAAATTATGTGGAGCCAGTTGGGTTGGTCTTGCGGCATGTTTAAACTTTTTGATTTTTAAAGAAGAAATCGCCGTTACGGGTTTTATTATTATGGTTATTTCCGATGCAGCCGCCGCAATTGTTGGTCGTAATTTTCCCAGCAAACCTTTTTTTGAAAAAACAGTTTCAGGTGCCGCTGCTTTTGCTGCAACAGGGTTTGTTATCCTAATAATTTGTGCCATTTTCTTTCAGGCCAAATTTTGGTTTTATCTTTTTGGATTATTCTCTTTGTTTTGTGTGACCATGTTTGAATCACGTCCCAGCATACTTAAAATTGACGATAACTTTACCATTCCTATCGGTTTTTCGGTGATTATGACTTTTTTTGACATCGTTTGGAATTACGCTTACTAAGTTCGGCATAAATGCTACATCATCTGTGCGAATAGATCCTGAAACAAGTTCAGGATGACAGCTAGGGGATATTAAAATTTATTGTCATCCTGAACTTGTTTCAGGATCTATTAGCTAGCTATAGGACTCAACCTCATTCAAGATGCACTTCCCCAAGGACTTTCCAGATAAATTACGTTCCAGCATTCTAACCTCCGAAGTGGTCGGCAAAAAGGTTAAGTTAAAATCACGCGGTAACGAATTCCAAGGTCTTTGCCCTTTTCACAATGAAAAATCTCCATCCTTTACCGTTAATGATTTAAAAGGATTCTACCACTGTTTTGGTTGCCAAGCCCATGGTGATATCATTAGTTTTGTAATGAATGCTGAAGGCTTCGATTTTAAAGATGCAGTGGTAAAATTAGCCGATGATTTTGGCATTCCTATACCTCAGGTAAAATTTGATGTAGTCAAAGAAGATAAGCTTGATCGCGATTATTTAATTTTGGAAAAGGCTTGCAGTTTTTTTGAAAAAAATCTCCACGAGATGCAGGGATTTGAAGCGCGTAATTACTTAAAAAAACGCAATTTAAATTCGACGATTGCCAAAAAATTTCGCCTCGGTTTTGCGCCCAATTCTTACGAAGCTTTAACTAATTTCCTAAAAGCTGAAAATTTCACCGAAGCAGAAATATCGCGTACTGGTGTGATTGGTCAGAATGACAAAAAGAAATTTTACGATAAGTTTCGTAATCGTGTAATTTTCCCGATTACCGACAAAAAAAATCGCGTAATTGCCTTTGGTGGTCGTACCATTGGTGACGATATGCCAAAATATTTAAACTCTTCGGAAACTGATTTATTCAAAAAAAATCAAACTCTCTACAATCTTTTCTTTGCCCGTAAGCCCATATTTACCAAAGGTTTAGCGGTTGTAGTTGAAGGTTACATGGATGCAATTTCATTGGCGGCAAATGGCGTAGAAAATGTGGTTGCCGGTCTTGGAACCGCTCTGGGTGCGGAACATCTCAAAGAATTATTTTACGCAACTGATAAAATTATAATTTGCCTAGATGGTGATGCAGCCGGTATTCGCGCGGCTAAGAGGGTTTCAGAAATTGCCTTACCTTTAATTAATGCTAAAAAAAATATCGCCTTTTCGATTTTGCCAAACCAGATGGATCCCGATGATTTTATTAAAACATTCGGAGCCGCTGAGTTGGAGAAAGTTTTTAGTAATGCCACTCCGCTTTCCGAAAGTTTGTTTGATTTTGCCTTAATCGAACTGGGAATTGATCGCAGCAAAAAAATATCCGCAGAAAATAAAGCTAAAATAGAAGCTAATTTGGCCGGCAAAATAGAAGCGATTGTAGATCCGGCTTCGAAAAAATATTTTTCATTTTTTTTCAAAGATTTACTTTTTTATTTGGGAAGGGGTCAAAGCAAAAGTTCCGGCAATTCGGCTAGTAAAATTTACGCCAAATCAGCCAATAATTTGACTGATATTTTGCAGAAAAATATCATCGCCCTTATTGTAAGATTTCCAACACTGGCGCATCTTCGCGATGAAAATTTTGATGTGGCTGAAGTACAATTTAGCAATGAAAACCTAACTCATCTGAAAGATAGGGTAATCGGGTTAATTGAGGAAGATCCCGAGATGGATGAAAAAACTTTGCTAGCCGCCCTTGAAAAGTCAGAGTTTGATAAAGATATGACTGATATCAAAAATATTCTTGCAAGGCTTGGTACAACTGATTTAGACTCTAATTTAACTAAATTTCGCATTCTACTTTTGAAAGATTCATTACTTCAAATAGAACTGCAATACAAAGAGTCTCTAAGTAGAATTGATGAAATTGAAACTCATCAAACCGCAATCACAAACCCAAAAATCAGAGAAATTTTCGATTACAAAAACACTCTTGAGCAAAAAATTTTAGCGCTAGAGAAGGAAATCATTTAATATCTCGGTGTCATCCTGAGCTTGTTTCAGGATCTATTAACAAATTCCAATCAATTGTTAGGAGCAACATGGCAGTAAAGAAAAAACCAGCCAAGCCGGTAAAAAAACCTGTAGCAAAAAAAGCCGTAGTTAAAAAACCGGTAAAAAAACTTGTTGCCGCAAAAAACAAAAAACCTGCGAAGCCTGTAAAATCAATTAAAAAGGAAATAAAAAAAGTGGTAAAAACAAAAGCAAAAGTTGCGGCAAAAAAGAAAGTTCAGCCTAAAAAAATTGAAAAGAAATCAGCTAAAGTTGTAGCAAAAAAATCGGTAAAAATTGCGCCTAAACCGGCGAAAAAACTGAAATTAAAAAAAGAAGTAAAAGCGGTAAAAGTTAAGGCCGTAAAAATTAAAGAGCCGAAACCAAAAAAAGAACCAAAGCCAAAAAAAGAGCGCAAAGTAAAAGTAAAAATTCCTATTAACGACAGAACTGTAGCCCTTGCAGAAAGATTCCAATTAATCCAAGGTGTTAGATCGGCGTTACAAAAAAAGGATGATGACGGCAAAAAACTTTCCAGCGATTTAGCGGAAAAATTAAAAAAACTTTTGGCTCTAGGAAAAACTCAGGGCTTTTTAACTCACGAACAAATTAACGAAAATATCGATTCAGATATTGATCCACGTAAGCTTGATCGCATCTTGGATATTCTAACTGAATTCAAAATTCAGATCGTCGAAAAAGAAGATGATTTAGATAAATTATCTGAAGATGGCCTAACTGCCAAAGACGAAGAAAAAAGTCAGAAACGTAGTGAAGACTCAGTTAAAACCTACCTCAAATCAATGAGCACGGTGAAGCTTCTTACTCGTGAAGATGAAGTGGCAATTGCCATGCGTATTGAAGAAGGTCGTAACAAAACTGTGAAATCGCTTTACCAAAGTCCGATCATCATGCGCCACTTTATTGAGTGGTACAATGGTCTTGCTAACGGTACTATTCTACTGCGTGACATCATCAGAATTGACGAAACTTACAATTCTGAGCTTGAAGAAATTATTAAAAATAACGATCAGCAAGCTTTAGAAGCTGCTGAAGCTGAGGCGCAAGCTACTAATGAAGAAGATGTAACCGCAATCATTAACGAGCAAGTTGATGCTTCAGCTGAACCGGCGGAAGAATCTTTGTTTGAAGATGAAGAGTTGGAAGAAATCGATGAAAGCGTAGTATCATTCGTTTCCATGGAACGTATTTTGATGCCGAAAATGTTGGATCTATTCCAAAAAATTTCGCATGTTTGCCAAAAAATCATCGATAAATCAGAAAGCAAAACTTACGAGCAAATTAAGACCGATAAAGACATTAATAAGCTTAAAGCAGAATTCGAAAAATTGTCTCTGGAAGTCAGTTTCAATGATTCATTGATTAAAGCTTTGGTTGACCAGCTTTACGAAGCTCAACAAAAATTAATCACCATCGAAATTGATTTGCTTAAAACTTCGCAAGCATTCGGCATCGATAAAGGTGATTTCCTAAAAAATTATCCGGGTGTGGAAGAAGGTCCGAAATGGATCAAAAAAATCAGCGAATTAAAAGATAAAAAATGGCAAAATTTTGCCAGCACTGCCAAAGAAAAAATTCAAGAAGTACAAGGTAAGTTAGGCAAGTTTACAAAAATTATGGGCTTAGCGGTTCCTGATTTTAAACTGCTAATTAATACCCTGCGTAGAAGCCAAGAAGAAGAGCTAAAAGCCAAAAAAGAAATGATTGAAGCCAACCTGCGTTTGGTGGTTTCAATTGCAAAGAAATACACTAATCGCGGTTTGCAATTTTTGGATCTAATTCAAGAAGGTAACATTGGCTTGATGCGCGCTGTTGATAAATTTGAATATCGTCGTGGTTACAAATTTTCTACTTACGCAACTTGGTGGATTAGACAAGCAATCACTCGTGCTATTGCCGATCAATCACGTACCATCCGTATTCCGATTCACATGGTAGAAACGATTAACAAAATCGTTAAAACCTCGCGTCAATTGACTCAAGAATTAGGCCGCACGCCTGATGCTCAAGAGATTGCTGATAAATTATTAATGCCTGTCGATAAAGTTAGAAAAGTTTTGAGAACCTCGAAAGATCCTGTGAGTCTTGAATCGCCGGTATCTGGTGATGATGAAGACAGTGTTCTTGGTGACTTCATTGAAGACAAAACCGCAGTTCTACCATTTGACGCTGCCTCTCACTCCAAGCTAAAAGAAGTAACTGCTCAAATGCTTTCTTCTTTAACCCCGCGTGAAGAAAGAGTCCTGAGAATGCGCTTCGGTATTGGCATGGTTACAGATCACACTTTGGAAGAAGTGGGCAAACAATTTTCTGTAACTCGTGAACGGATCAGACAAATTGAAGCCAAAGCTTTGAAGAAATTACAACATCCGAAAAGAGCAAAATTACTCAAAAGCTTTTTGAATGATTTGTAGAATTTTTTGAAATACAAAAAACAAAAAGCCTCGTTTGTGGAAATACAAACGAGGCTTTTTTTTGGGTAATTTTAAGATTTTCGCCGAGCCGGCGAAAATTTGTTTTTTTGACCGATGCAGTAAAGTCAAGGATTCATCGATGGGTGTCGTGTTAAAAATGATAAAATCCTTACCCACACGTGATTGTAAAGGTCAACTAATTCGCTGACAAGTGTGGAGAGAGATGAGCTTTAACAAAAATCTGTCAGCGAATTAGTTGATCTTTATAGGGGTGACACATGTTGGGAGTAAGGAGGTGAATATCTGTAGTGAGGTAATAAAACCTAAGCAATCCCAATGCCATATTTCTTACTCAAGTAAGTTTCAATCGATTGCCTTTCTTCATCTTTAAGCGAGCGGGTAAAGATAATAATTTCAGCAATGTCGCCATTATAATAAAGCCAAAAAGATCTTCCAATTGATGAGCCATTGTATGAAACCATGGTTGCAGTTTGTTCGGCGCTTGCGGAATCGGCCGTAGTACCGCCATTTAAATAATATTTTTTCCCGCTGGTGGTGCTCAGCCAGAAAGTGTGAATTCTAGGAACTATGGAAGAGAAAGCGCTGATGGTGTAATCTATGCCATTGTTAAATTGAGCATGAGTGACTGTGGTATTGTTGCGATAGCCCAAATGCATATTGCCATTGGTGGTTCCATTGTTAGTACTGCCCAGAATAGTCATGATGCCGGCATTGGCCACTCTTCTTTGCTCAACGATAAAAATAGTGTAGGGGGTCCCGATTAAAGGAGTGCCATCAAAGGGCATAAAGTCATTAGTGCCATCAAATCTGATGGCGGGTATCGCGCCATTAAAAACATTTTCATAAAATGTCGGCTTATTAGTGGCCGTGGTCTGAGAAAGATTGTTTTTGTAAGAAGATTGCGGATTATTGTCGTACCAATGTACTGATGGCGGTTGAATCTACTGCTTCTGCGGCAAGAAAGCTACTCTCTAAAGAAGTTTCCCACCAAGCTGATAAGTTAGGAATGCCGGCGACGGGAGAATTTATGGTAAGATTCTGTGCGGTTTGTAATCTTGAAGCTCTTACCAACCTACTGCCTTGAGTTACTCCAGCAACAAGAATTCCGATGATTAAGAGTACGATTGATACTTCAATCAGCGAAAAAGCTTTTTGAGAAATTGTTTTATTTTTCACTTACTAGTATTTTTAGATTACTAAATAATTACTTACGCAGTCTTTTAAATCCTGCTTCCAAATCATCTTTCAAATCTTCAACGTCTTCTAAGCCAATATTAATGCGTAAACAATTTTTATTGCTGTAAGCCCATTTAGTGGCAGTTCTGACTCCTGATGGATCAATTGGTAGAATCAAAGATTCGTAACCGCCCCAAGAATAGCCCATGCCGTAATAGTGTAATTTATCAACCATTCGAGCTAGAGATTCATTGGAATATTTGCGATCTAAAACAATAGTGAATAATCCTGCCGCACCGCTGAAATCGCGTTTCCATAATTTATGTCCGGCGTCAGATTCTAAAGCTGGGTAGAAAACTTTTTCAACTTCGGGTCTAGTTTCAAGCCATTGGGCTATTTCTAAAGCTGATTTGAAGCAATGATCCATGCGGATTTTAGAAGTGCGAAGTCCACGCTGAACCATGTAACAAGAAAAGGGAGCGGCAGTTACGGCCATGTAGCGGAAGGCTTCATACATTACGCGAAAATGTTTTTCTTGTACGGTAATTGCCCCCATCATCACGTCGGAATGACCGTTAATATATTTGGTAAGAGCGGTTACAATAACGTCGACGCCGTGCTCAAGAGGTTTAAAGTAAATGCCGCTGGCCCAAGAATTATCAAGGATGGTTACAATTCCGTGTTTTTTAGCAACTTTGCAAATGGCCGCAACATCCTGAACTTCAAAAGTAAGAGATCCGGGGCTTTCCATGAAAATCACTTTGGTGTTTTTCTTAATTAATTTTTTAATGTCTTCACCGATCAATGGATCGTAGTAAGTGGTTTCAATTCCAAGTTTTTTTAAGAATTTATCAGCAAAGCTACGAGTCGGAGAATAAACATTATCCACCAAAAGCATGTGGTCGCCTTGTTTCAAGAAAGCCACTAAAGCAGTGTTAATGGCGGCAGCGCCGGAAGAAGTTACAAAAGCATTGTAGCCACCATCAATTTCAGCAATGGCTTTTTCCAAGGCAAAATTAGTTTGAGTTCCGTAACGGCCATATTTGAGCTCGTAGGGCTCAACCAAGTCGTTATTGGAATAGCCGCGCTCAGCGTAAAGCAAATCTTTTAATGTTGGAAAAACGATAGTTGAGGATTGATAAATAGGCGGATTAACCATCCAGCCTTGCTCTTTAGGATCACGTCCGGCGTGAACGATGCGAGTTGCTTCATGCATTTTTTTATCCATTTTTACCTCAGTAAATTATCGCTTGAAAGAAGGGGGCCAAGTTTTTTTCCGGCCAAAATATGCACATGAAAATGTGGTACAGTTTGGCTGGCGTTAGAGCCGATATTGGTGATAAGACGAAAGCCTGATTTATCTGCTTCTAAGAGTTTCGCAATCTCAGTTACTTTTTTAAAAAAGTAAGAAATTTCTTCAGAAGTTGCATTGGATGTGAAGTCAGGAAAGTCAATAAATTCGCCCTTAGGGATGACTAAAACGTGAGTTGGTGCAGCTTTGTAAAGATCGTGAAACGCTAAAACTTTTTCATCTTCGTAAATTCTTTTCGAAGGAATTTCACCGCGGATAATTTTAGCGAAGATGTTGTTTTTGTCGTAGGCCATTTTTCAATTTTCAATTATCAGTTAACAGTTAGCAGGTAACAGTTAGCAGGTAAAATTGTTGCTTAAGCCACAATTTGTTAATTGCTAACTGTTAATTGTTAACTTTTACTTCACTCTCTCAACATCAGCCGCAACACTTACTCTAACCATGGCATCAGGATCAACCACTTTGCCATCACGACCGGCGCCTTTTTTGATTTTATCAACGAATTCCATGCCTTTAATAACGCGGCCCCAGACTGTATATTGATTGTCTAAAAATCTAGAATCGCTGGTAACGATAAAAAATTGACTATTGGCGCTATTGGGAGCTGAAGATCTAGCCATTGATAAAGTGCCGCGAATGTGAGGCTCGTCAGAAAATTCTGCTTTTAAATCAGGCAATTTGCTACCACCCATTCCGGTTCCAGTCGGATCGCCGGTTTGTGCCATGAAGCCATCAATTACACGGTGAAAAACAATGCCGTCATAAAATTTTTGGCGAGCTAAAGTTTTAATACGGGTAACATGATTTGGTGCGATTTGAGGTAATAATTCAATTACTACGCGACCATATTTTAAATCGATGTAAAGAGTGTTTTCCAAATCAGATTTGGCTTTTGTTGAAGCAGCAGAGGCGTTACTCATGGTAGAAAAAATTAAAGTTAAAAAAGTCAGAAAATTAAAAAGTTTTTTCATAATCTTTTGAGGGGATTGGTTAAAAAGTTTGGGGGAAAGCGCGGTGTTTTTTAGGTGGGGGGGAGAAAAATTTCAATCACAGATTTGGAAATTAACAATTAGCAATTAACAGTTGGTGGCTTGCAACAAACAGTAGCTGTTAATTGCTAATTGATCTCAATTCTCAAAAAACATCACTTAGAAAAAAATAATTTTATTATGAGCCCGTCGCAAATCTAACCTCCCAAAAAATTTAAACTAAAAAAATCTAACTCAGAACTTTTAGAAATTTCTTACTCGATTTTTTTGGAATTTTTTTGATTTTTTCTGCGTTTTGGTTCGCAGTTTTGGTAATTCTTGGTTGTT
>CANGQE010000012.1 GCA_947455845.1 Rickettsiales bacterium | reverse complement strand
GGTCTCGACTCCGCTCGACCAGCGGGTTTTGGTATGGTATTGTATTTTTCCTCTCGTGTTTATTTGAATTAGAAATAAAACATTTTTACTCGTGACGTGGTTCACCGCTTCGCACGGAAAATATTAAAAATTGTCTCAATAAAACCAATGCAACCAAACTCCCTCACCAGGTTCAAAAAAAATAAACGTGGTTACGCCTCTTTCCTCATTCTCAGCGCTATTTTTATTCTTACTCTCCTAGCAGAGTTAATCGCTAATGACAAACCGCTTCTAGTGCGCTTTAACGGCGAATTTTGTTTTCCGATTTTTCACTCCGTCCCAGAAACAAATTTTGGCGGTGAGTTTGAAACCGCCACTGATTTTCGCGATCCGCAAGTTCAGCAATTAATCAAAGAAAATGGTTGGCTAATTTTTCCGCTAATTCCTTTTTCTTACGATACGATTAATTACGATGTTACTAGTCCCGCACCTTCCAAGCCCACATTTTCTAACCTTCTAGGTACTGATGATAGTGGCCGCGATGTTTTAGCGCGTGTCATTTACGGTATTAGAGTCTCATTAATTTTTGGTCTGACTTTAACTTTTTTCAGCGCTGTTTTGGGAATTTTTTTGGGAGCAATTCAGGGATATTTTGGTGGGCTGTGCGATTTGATTTTACAGCGCTTTATGGAAATCTGGTCGAGCATGCCGGTATTATTTTTACTGATAATTTTATCTTCAATAATTGAGCCAAGCTTCTTTACGCTTCTGGGATTGATGTTGTTATTTAGCTGGATGTCATTGGTGGGTTACGTGCGTGCAGAATTTTTGCGACTGCGGAATTTTGATTTTGTTCGTGCCAGTAAAGCTTTGGGAGCTAGTAATTTTCGCATTATTTTTCGTCACATTTTACCCAATGCTTCACCAATAATTATTGCTAACCTGCCTTTTTTGTTAGCCGGTTCAATTACAACTTTAACTTCGCTTGACTTTATGGGGTTGGGACTACCAATCGGATCGCCATCTTTAGGTGAATTATTGGCGCAGGGAAAAAATAATTTAACAGCTTATTGGCTTGGAATCAGCGGCTTTGTTTTAATTACAACACTTCTAACTTTGCTGGTTTTTATTGGTGAAGCAATGCGTGATGCATTTGATACGAGGAAGTAGTGTAAGATGGTGCTGTCAGCGGGAATCGAACCCGCGACCTCTTCATTACCAATGAAGTGCTCTACCGCTGAGCTATGACAGCATTCTTAAATGCGGGCGGGCATTAAAGAGACAAGTTACTAAATGTCAATCCCTCAAGATTAGCTGGTTGAGAGGAGTTGAGACCATTTTAATGTTTGAATCCTTTTTGCAGCTTCGGAAGCATTAACCTCTAAGGGTCTAGACTCCGCTCGACCAGTTAATTCTTGTATTAAAGGCTACTTACCATCTTCACCATCCTCATCTTCATCTTCGTTATCGCCTCCTCCTCCGCCACTACCGCTTTCATCACCGCCACTGCTAGGTGCTCCTGTCCTATCGGCACCAGCAGCATCCTGAGCTTCGCCCACTGACTTACCCTGATTACCATATTTATTAGCTGAATTTTGGAGTGCGGTGCCAGCTTTGGTTGCCCCTTTTTTCATAGCTCGATTGGCACGTTTTTGTATTGCAGCCAGAAATCCCGCTGTTTTATTGAACATCTCAACAGCTGATGGCGAGCTTGCGGGTAAGGCTGCGCCTCCGATTAAGCTTGATGTAATTCCGGGTATTTCATCCATAAATTTATAAAGCAGATACATCACTAAAGCGCCTTTGAGAAGGGTGATAATTTTCCCTTTAACATCGCCGGTTAAGATATTGGATAGGACAGGCAGACTAATTCCCAATAATTCAAAACCGGGGAATTTACCGAAGCTGTTAATTCCGATAAGGCAGGCAACGCTATCATTCATCGGGTCAATTAATTTTTGTCCGGGTTGATCACAAGCCGGAGGAACGTTATCTTCATAATCAACAGTATCACCGTCGTAATCTTGACAAACTTCGCTACAGGAAATTGTTTTTGACGGAGCTGTTCCTACGAAGATCGCACTGCCAATTAAAGCCTTATCCATAACTGTGCAGAAAATGGCGATATAGGCAAAAAGAATCATGGGTTGAAAGCAGAAGCTGATCAAGTTTGTAAGCCATTGTTTGTAAATATTGTTGGTTTTGGCAAACAGACAGCAGGGGATGATTATCGGCGAGACGAAAACAAAGATAATGATCGATAGTGCTGAGGAGAGGAATATATGCAGCGCTCTTATTGTTGCGGAAATGAAGAAGAATCCAAAAAACATAACTGCCAAGGCAAAGTAAATTCCTACAGCTCCGGTAAGGAAGCCGGCAAAAATTAGAGACGCGATATTAGCTGTGGAAACCTCAGGTCCAAAGCCAAGATAGCGCATAATTTTGCAATCGAGAGTGTCCCATAAAGCCAGATATTCTTTTCCGGGTGGATAATTTTTTCCGGTATCAAGCATGACGCCGCTGGTATCGTCATCGGTAACCAGAGTAATCTTACCGAATTGGCAGCCATCTCTTTTTAATTCATTTTGGTTGGCTTCAATTTTGAAGACCATGCGCGAGAATTCCATGGAAGCGCCATAAACGCCTTGGAAAAACATGCTTTGCCAAGCATCACCGGTGGAGAAGTAAAGCACCATGGCGATTTTTAAGATATAGACCAAAATATCTTTTTTGACCCTAATATCATTTTTTCCCAAAAGAATATTCATGCCGTAAAAAGTTACCGACAGTGTTAGCACCAGCCTTACAATATCCTGCATTGTGTCTTGCAATTTGGAGAAGAAGGAAACGGTTTTTACTGTGTTGCCTTTTTTATAAATAAAGGAAGAGCCGTCAGTTTGATATTGATCGCTAGGGCAAATTCCGGCAGCGGAAGGATATTCGTTAACGTTTAAACATTGGCTATGGCCGGCGCGATTATAAAAAACATTTTCCAAGGTTTCTTTTACGCATTGAGCAATTGGAGCGCTAAAATGGCGCTGACTACCCAGTAAAGAACCGCCATTGAAAGAAGTGGAGTTTTGTGAGTCTCCGACAAAATTTACGCAAGCATCCGAGAAATATGGTGATCCTAAGCTGCTGGTATATTGATAAGTTGCATCGGAAGTTTTGGTGCAATGGGTAAGATATTGGCAATAATTTTTACACTTACCGGCCTTGGCATTAAAAGTGCAATCGGCATCTCTAATTTCACTATTACTTGAGCATTCTCCTCTTTCAATTTCTTCGGGAGTAATCATGTTCCATCTACCTCCACTCCAGATTCCATCGCGATAATAATCGCAATATTCGGTGCCGCCACCAATGGAAAAATTATAAGGGCAGAGACTGTAAGTTTCGGCGCAAATTAAGCGGCCATTATCAAGTGCTTTAGTGGAGAAGGTGATCCCGCCTATCGGGCATAAACTGCCGGAGCGGCAGAACTTGTTATAGCCACCATTGCCGGTGCCGGCTTGAACTGCATCTTTGTAATTAATACAGATATAGTTTTGGCTTCTATTTATACAGCAAGCATAGGCTTTCTTGAAATCACTGAGGCGATCTCCGGTAAATGGTAGACCCGTCGCCGGATCATTTGCTCCCGGCATAATATTGTAGCGTTTGCAGTTATAATTACCGGTTTCGAGGCCTTTGAGATAATATTTTTGTTTAGGATAGCTACTGTAAGCTCTATCTTCGGGAGTTGCTGCAGGATCGCGACATGCTTCGTCAGTGCTATCTGGATTATCTTCATATTCTACTCCGCCGTAATACCATTCACGGTAATTTTTATTTCCGGATTCAAGGCTAAGTTGATCTTGTTCGTCTGCATTTCGGGCATATTGATCAATCGCTAATTGCACTTCCTGCTTATGATCGGCAGCGCTTAAGTTGAATAATGTGGGATTGGGTTTTAACCAAGCTTTTTCAGTAGAACTATTGTTGATAACGTGGGCTCCGCATATTGAGGTATTTTGATAAGCGGGAAGGGCAATTGCGTAAATAATTCCCAACTGGGCAATAACATTGATAAAGGCGAGCGCTACTGGAGTTAACGCTGTTGCGCAGGTCATATTCCCTGACGCTCCTTGTTGCGCTGCTTTAACAGTAGCTTTTGAAATTTCATAGGCATCTTGAATAGGAGAAGGGATAACTCTTGGAATCGCGCTGCCGGATCCGCAATATCCATTCATGATAGCGATTGCGATTTTAAAGGAGGCATAAGTTGTCACGGCTACGGTTATACATACCGGATTCGACATTACGAATTCTACGTCATGACCGCCGGTAGTCGGGTCAAATTCTAAGGTACTTGGTTCACCAGAAGAGCTGCAGGAGCGTGTTCTGCCCACCCCGTAATCAGTTCCTGTAGCAGCGTAAGAGCTTGGAAAAAATGGGCAGGAACTAGCAAAAACGACAATAAAAACCAGCAAGGTTTGGATCAGGTTTCTAAATATTTTTGACTGAAAAATTTTCACTAATCTTTTTTAAGTTCCGTTTTTGCTATTTGCCACGACTACGTTCGTAATAAATTGGTAACCAATCGTCAGGGTCGTCGCCGACTTCTTCAATAATTTCATCCATTAAAATTACTGTTTCAGCACGGGCAGAAAGTACTCTGATGACGTCATCCATTCCGCCAAGATCGATACGGGCAATAACTCCGTCACTATCTTGTTTTACGAGGAAAAATCTGGTTCCGGGATCGGTAGTTTTTACCAGATTAAATTCACGCTCACTCAACATGAAAACTTCTCGGTAAAGAATTGTTCCTTTTAAGTTGGGTAGGAAAATTTGGGTCGAGGTTTGTTGAACCAAAGTGTCTGAAATACTACTTTTGGCCGCATCTTCTACCGACTGAGTTGCAAATACTACGAAGGTATTAAGCTTTCTTAAAACTTTCAGCCAGTCTTTAATTTTTGGCGCAAAAACGGGGTTGCCAATTAATGCCCAAGCCTCATCCAAAACGATCATTGTCGGTGAGCCGTCAAGAGAGCTTTGAATGCGGTGAAATAAATAAAGTAGAACAGGTCCAATACAGGCTTTATCGGCCAAGATACGACCCATTTCAATGCCGAAAGTGCGGGCAGAATTAAAGTCAATTACGTCATCTTCATTATCAAAAAGCTTAGCGTGTGAACCGCCACTGTGCCACATTGCCAAGCGACCTGCTAAAGTTCCAGGACCGCCTATTCCCATGAATGGTGCGATGTTACGTATTCTTCTTTGTTCGAATGGTAGTTTGTAATTACCTTTCACCGCTTCATTAATACGTTCAATTTCATGGGCTGGTAAGGTGGCGTCCCCGACCATTACCAAAGCTTTCATAAAGTCGATCAGGAAAGAGCGGTTGACGGCGTTATCTTCTAACTGAAAGGGATTGAAGCCGGAAGCTTTTGCCGCATCAGGAATCATGTAGCGACCACGAATGGCGCGTACGAAAATTTCAGCACCACGATCTTTATCAAAGAAAAAGAGGCGGCAGTTAAATTTTTGAGCTTGAGCGCACAGGAAGTTTAGAAGTACGGTTTTACCGGCACCGGTTGGACCGATAATCATGCTATGACCAACGTCGCGCACGTGGAAACTGAAAAAATAAGGTGTTCCGGAAACGGTATTTAACACCGTAACAGCGTCACCCCAGTGATTCTTTTTTCTTTTGCCGGAAGGATAATTATGAAATGAGGCAAAGGCGGCAATATTGAGAGTGTTCACCGTACAACGTCGTGCCATATATTCAGCATTACAAGGTAGTTGTGACCAGTAAGCCGGTTCCAGATTCATTTTTTCGCGAACACCTGTAATACCCGCATTTGATAGCTCAACAACAGCAAGAGACAAAGCACTTTCTAAAGCTTTAGGCGCATCTTCAATGCAGAGCACAGTCAAATGGTGATTGCCAAAGCCAAATTCACCGCTCATCGCAGAATCAAGCGCCGAGTCAATTTCTTGAATTTGTGATACCGCAACGTCTTCTGATTGAACGAGACGGCGTTGTTGTAATTGCATCGAACTAATCGCTACCATGCGATTAATAAAAGAAAATGCCTGAGTAATAATTAACTCAAAAGGCATTTGCATAAAGCCGTCAAAAACACCGGCGTGAGTAGAAGGCCGATATTCTTTAATCGAAACAATACCGGCATATTTGATACCAGTTGGGTGATGTGCCTCAATTGATTTATTGCCGAAATAAAGTCGGCTAATCGGCAAGTGATTAGAAACTTGGCCAAGAGGTACAGTCATTGGTTGCGAATAGCCGCAATTTACCAGGCGTGATAAAAATTCTAAAATTTCGGAAGTGACACCATCTTCATTATCAACGAGTCCGAGTAAGCGCGGACCGTAATTGCCGTAACCGTTTAAAATACGCTCGGTCATTTCTTCAATTTCATCGTAAGCCTCGCGCATGTAATTTTCCCACGAAGATTTGTCAGTTTTATGCTGCAATTTTTTCGCCATGTGTTCAATCACGGCAGCACCTGAAGTGTCGGCACCTCGAACTAAAGTGAAGTAATGTTCGTTAATAAAACTTTTGTCATTGGAGTGTTTTGCCGCCCATTCGCGATTAACGCGATTGGAAAAGCGGTCAGGCATTACGCCGTCAGGAAAGCCCTTTTCCTTGCGTCGCATCGTGTGAAAATAAAGCGAAAAATTGCCGGAAGACATCCCTTTTAAAAGGTTGTTGCGGGCGTTCTTTTTTAAATCAATGTCAATGTCATCAGCGGTTTCAAAGGCAAAACCTTTAACTTTTATTACGCGAACCAGTTCTTCTTTGTGAGTTAAAATCGTGTCCGAATTCCAGTGGCATTTGTAGGGAATAAAATGCGCTGCCGAAACTTCATGTTTGGTGATTTTCTCTTTGGATGGTTTGGCGGTTGAGATGCGCATTAATTGGGAAAATTGGGGAAGATTTTAGAAGATTTTCAGAAGTTATTTTTGTGGTGACAAAAGTAAAGCTCGAGTTGGTTTAATTTTTCACTGGTTTTTTTACCGTTAACCACAGTAAAAAAATCAATCCCGGTATCGCTAAAAAAGTTGAGAGAATAAAAAATTTGTACCAGCCTAAACTTTGGGCAAAAATTCCGGCGCTTGAAGTTAGTAAACTGCGGGCCAAGGTTGCGCAGGAAACTAAAAGCGCGTATTGTGTAGCACTAAAGGCAACGTTGCACAGGCCACTGAGATAAGCAACAAATACGGCATCACCAATTCCGCCGCTAAGATTTTCAATAAAAATTACCGAATAAAGTAGCTGCGAATCGTAGCCGATTTGGGACAAGTAGGAGAAAGCTAAATTGGAAACCATTTGCATAATTCCGGCGATCCACAGTGATTTATTAATGCCGATTTTTTTAACAAAAATGCCACCGATAAAAACTCCGAACAATGTAGCAAAAAGTCCGAAAGTTTTAACAATGCTGGCAACTTCAATTTTGCTAAAGCCAATTTCAAGCAGGAAAGGCAAGGTTAAATTGCCGGCAAAAACATCTCCGAGTTTAAAAAAAACAATGAAGGCTAAAATTACTAACCAGTTAGAATGGCGGGTAAAATCAACGAAAGGCGCGACTACGGCATTTTTTATCCAAGAAGAAAAATCGTGACTTTTTTGGTGGAAATTTTTTCGAGTTTCTTTGGCAAACATTGTTGCAAAGGCGAATAAAATCATGCAGGCGGCCATTGTAAAATAAACCACATCCCAGCTGACTAATTCAGCTAATACCAATGCTCCGGCACCAGAAATTAACATTCCGATGCGGTAGCCGTAAACGTAAAAACTGGCGGCCAATCCCTGATTTTCAGGTTCAAATAATTCAATACGGTAGCCGTCAACCACAATATCTTGGCTGGCGGAAGCGAAGGCAACTAAAACTGAGAAGACTGCAATGGTGGTCATGCTACCAGTAATTCCGGCAATTCCCAGAAATGAAATAAAAGCGGCGAGAATTACTTGGCTTAAAATTATCCAAGATTTTCTTTGGCCGAAAGTTTTAGTTAAAAGCGGAATAGCGCAGGAATCAATGATGGGGGCGAAGCAGAATTTTAAAGTGTAAGGTATGCTAACTAGTGAAAAGAATCCGATGGTTTTAAGGTCGAAGCCTTTATCTAGTAGTAGAGCTTTGAGAGTTGAAAGAATTAGAACGATGGGTAATCCGCTGGAAATTCCTAGGCAAAAAATTATTACGAAATTTTTTGCTGATTTTTGTTTTGTCATCAGTTTAGCTGTTAGTTAGTTTTAGACTCTAAAGTTATCAGTTAACAATTATCAATTAACATTTGTTCGTACTACCAACTGTTAATTGATAATTGTTAACTGATAACTTGTTTGGAAGGCTTTATTAGCAACTTAAATTTCCCCAAAACTCAATGCTAGAACATAAAAATCCATCGCAAATTTACGGAACGACTATTCTTTCTGTGCGCAAAAATGGTAAAGTTGCAATTGCTGGGGATGGCCAAGTTACGCTTGGATCTACTGTGCTAAAATCAAATGCCAAAAAAATTAGAAAACTTGGAGATGGTTCAATAATCGGCGGATTTGCTGGCGCTACGGCGGATGCCTTTACTTTATTCGAAAGATTAGAAACAAAATTAGAGCAATATCCTAATCAACTAATGCGTGCTTGTGTTGAGCTGGCGAAAGATTGGCGCACCGATAAATATCTGCGCCGTCTAGAAGCAATGATGATTGTGGTCGATAAAAATATCTCGTTAGTACTTACCGGAAATGGTGATGTGCTTGAGCCGGAAGATGGTATTGCCGGCATTGGTTCGGGTGGTAATTTTGCGCTTGCTGCAGCTCGAGCTCTGGTAGAATTTAAAGATGTTTCTGCTGAAGAAGTTGTAAAAAGATCAATGAAAATCGCTGCTGATTTGTGTGTTTACACCAATGGCAATGTAATAATCGAAACTTTGTAGCTAATGAAAATATTTAAAATTGTCTTAATTTTAATCAGCTTTGTCACCCTTGCCAATCAAGCTCAGGCAACAGTTTCTTTCGCTATTAAAGATGAAGATATTCCTAAAACTAAAATTTTATTTTTTGGTTTTGACTCAATTGATCCCCATTTGAAATACGACACTAATGACATTTTTGAGCGCATTAGAAAAAATTTAAAAACCACCGATCTTTTTGAAGTTATTAAGCAGACGGGACGGATGGATATTGTGACGCCTAACCGCAATTCTGTAGCGGCGGGTGGTAATGATGTTTTGGGGCAAGAAAATCTAACCGTGGAATCGCTTCCTAATTTTGAAAAGTATGGCAGGGCCGGAATCGGGGCAATTGTAATTGCGCAATTTAATTACGATGCAACCGGCAATCTGGAAGCGAGAATTAGAATGTGGGATGTGCTCGATCAGCGTCAGTTATTTGGAAAATTTTATACGGCTTCGAGTGATAATCGACGCAAAATGTCGAATGTAATTTCTAATGAAATTTTCAAGGCAATTAGCGGTGAAAAAATCGGTCACTTTACTTCGCAAATTTTGTATATTTCAGAAGAAGGCCCCGTTAACAGAAGGATCAAAAAAATTAACATTATTGATTTTGACGGCGAGAATCAGCGCACTTTGACTGATGGTCGAGAATTGGTTTTGACGCCGGCCTTTTCTAAAAAACAAAATGAAATTTTTTACCTACGTTATTTTGAAGGTAAGGCGCAAATTTTTTCTCTAGATTTAAGAAATTTTCGCAGCAAAAAAGTTGGTGGTTTTAGAGGAACTACATTTGCTCCAAGTGTTCATCCTAAGGATCCCAACATTCTTTTACTCTCGGCAATTGTTAGCGGTAATAGTGATATTTACGAGTTGGATATTAATGCCAATGTTGCCAGAAGACTAACTAAAAGTCCGGCGATTGAAACCACGCCTTCTTCCTCACCCGACGGAAAATATATCACCTTCGTTTCCGATCGTGATTCCGGCCAACAAATTTACGTAATGGATTCAGGTGGATCTTCAGTAAGGCAAATAAGCTCAGGTAATGGTTCTTACTCCAAGCCGGTTTGGTCACCTGATGGAAAATTAGTCGCCTTTACTAGAATTAAAGGCGGTCAATTTTTTATTGGCGTAATGGCACCCAATGGCAAAGGAGAAAAATTACTAACTAGCGCTTATTTGGCTGAAGGCGCGAAGTGGTCGCCAAATGGGCGTTATTTGATTTATTCAAAAAAGAAAGGAGCCTATGGCAAAGATTCAATTCCTAGGCTTTACATTATTGATGTAATTACCGGTTTTGAGTTTGAAGTGCCAACACCGGCTAATGAAGGTGCGACCGATCCTGACTGGGCTTAAAGTTAACAATTAACATAAGTTAACATTTAGCAATTAACAATTAACATTTGTTTTGATGAGATTCGTGCGCCCAAATGTTAATTGATAATTGTTAATTGCTAAATGTTCTACTATTCCCTCAAGCGTTTCCTCCTAATATTCCCCACCATCTTCATCATCCTGCTTGTAAATTTCTTAATCATTCAAACTGCTCCGGGTGGTCCTGTAGAGAGATTTCTGGCGCAGATGAATCATGTGACAAAAGTTGGCGGTGAGGTTGGTGGTGTTGGTACCAATGCTCTTGATGCTCGAAGTTTTAGTGTTAATTCAAGCGGTACTTCCGGTTTGAAATATCAGGGTTCACAAGGGGTTGACCCCGAATTAATTGCCAAAATCGAAAAGCTTTATGGCTTTGATTTACCTTTGTGGCAGCGCTTTTATTTAATGTTAAAAAAATTCCTAACCTTCGATTTTGGTGAAAGTTTTTACCAAGATAAAAAGATTATCGATTTAATTTTAGACAAGCTGCCGGTCTCGATTTCTCTAGGGTTGTGGACGATTATGCTCACTTATCTAATTTCAGTTCCTCTGGGAATAAAAAAGGCGGTAAATGACGGGTCAAAATTTGATTTGTGGAGTAGCAGTGTGGTAATTTTTTTACACGCCATTCCTTCCTTTCTTTTCGCGATTTTATTAATCGTACTTTTTTCCGGTGGAAATTTTTTAAATATTTTTCCTTTGCGCGGATTGGTTTCGGAAAATTTCAGTGAGTTAAATTGGTGGCAAAAAATTGCTGATTATTTCTGGCACATGGCTTTGCCTTTGATTTCAATGGTGATTGGTGGTTTTGCTTCCTTGACATTTTTTTGCAAAAATTCCTTCATAGAAGAAATTAACAAACAATATGTTCTAACCGCCTACGCCAAGGGTTTGAACCAAAAACAAGTTCTTTACAAACATGTTTTTCGTAATGCCATGATGATTGTGATCGCAGGATTACCGGCAGCTTTAATTGGTATTTTATTTACTAGCTCAATGCTGATTGAAGTAATTTTTTCTTTGGATGGAATTGGCCTGCTCGGTTACGAAGCGGCCTTGTCACGTGACTATCCGGTGATGTTCGCCACGCTTTACATCTTTACTTTACTTGGATTAGTTACCAATATCATTAGCGATCTCACCTACAAAATCATTGATCCAAGACTCAACTTTAACAAAATTTAAGAACCTGCTCAAGATCTTTTTTAACCTCAGATTTTGACATGTTTTTAGCGCTTTTTTGACAAAACTACTACGGGTATCTGGATATATTTGGAGTAATTTTGTCAAAAAATAAGCAAAAACAGGGCTAAATCTGAGGTTAAAAATATTTTGAACAGGTTCTAAGATGGACGACGCCACGAGTTTTAGTTTGATATCGGTTGCAATTTTAATTGTTATTTCAGCATTATTTTCTTGTTCTGAAACCTCTATTACCGCAGCCTCTCGCGCCAAAATTCATCGTTTAGCTACAGAAGGAAGTAAGCGTGCTAAAAAATTAGAAAAGCTTCTAAAACATCGTGAAAAAGTTATTAGCGCCATGTTAGTGGGAAATAACGCGGTAAATATTTTAGCTTCTACTCTTGCGACCGGCGCCATGATAAAATTATTCGGCGAAGAAGATGGATTGCTTTATTCTACAATCGCTATGACAGCGATTGTTTTAATTTTTGCTGAAATCGCTCCAAAAACTTTTGCTCTAAAAATTCCGGATAAATTGGCAATTTTCTTGGCGCCTCTAATTGAGGTTTTGGTTAAAATACTATTCCCGATAACACATCTGATCCAAGAACTAGTGAATGTTTTTGTTGATCTTTTTTTTGCTAAAAATAGCCAGAATTCTAAAGAAGCAGAGCTAGAAGAAATTCGCGACACTGTTGATTTAAAACACAAAGAGGGATCAATTTTTAAATATGATAAAGACCTGCTTGATGGAGTGTTAGATTTAGCTGATACTGAAATTAGCGAAATAATGGTGCATCGTAAAGACATTGAATCAATCAACATCGAGCTGCCAACCGCTGAAATTGTAAAACAAGCCTTGTCCAATAGCCACACCCGCATTCCGCTTTGGCGCGGTAATAAAGAAAATATCGTGGCAATTTTGAATGTCAGAAAATTGCTAAAAGCGATGTATTCTAGCACCGAGGAGTTGGAAAAACTTGATCTTAATTTGGCAACTTCAGAGCCGTGGTTTGTGCCTAATAGCAATAGTTTGCGCTCCCAGCTATTTGCTTTTCGTAAGAAGAAAAAAAGATTTGCCTTGGTAATTGATGAATATGGTTCATTGCTCGGTCTATTGACCTTGGAAGATATTTTAGAAGAAATTGTCGGTGAGATAAAAGAGCAAGATGATGAGTCTGAAATTAATATTATCAAAGTTAAATCGGGCGCTTACAAAATTGCCGGAAAAACTTTAATTCGTAATATTAATAAAAAGTTGGAATGGGATATTGAGGAAGGCGATCACGCCTATAATCTGGCTGCTTTTATAATTAACGGCTTAGGAAGAATTCCTGAAGAAAGAGAGAATTTTGTGTTAGATGGTTTTTATTTTGAGATTCTAAAAAGAAGAAATCACGATTTGATTTTGGTTAAGGTAAAGAAAATTGTGGTTGAGGTTTAATGGCGCTGGAAGACCTCTTGGGCAATTGTCCAAGAGGGCTTTTCTCCTCGTGCTTAATTCACAATGAACCCATTCTGCTCTAAAATCTTTCTCGCCGCATCAGCCTTCAAAAACTTCAAAAACTCCCGCGCAATTTCCATATTGTCACCTGCAATTACTAAGGCGTGGTAAAAAATCTTTTCATCTTTTTTTGTAGTTAAAACCTGAAAGTCGGGTTCATTTTTAATCTGACTTGCCAGTAGCAGAGCATAGTCCTCATTATGGGATCGCAGGATGTTGAGAATTGGCGATTTATCTTCAGGTAGCTTGCTGGATACTTTTAAATCGGTGAAGGAAGAATTCTTAATTAAATCATTGCTGATTTTGCCCGAGGAATTGCCTTCGTAATCAAGAATCAAAGTAGCTTTATTCCGGTTCAGAATTGTAAGTGCATCTTCAAAGGATAATTTTTCCGAATGTAATTCTTCCGGCAAATTGGGGTTGGATTTTAATGTTGTTAAAACCACTTCATCGCTGGCAATGTAACTAGTGTTGTAAATATCGACCAAGCCTTTTTGGCGTAGAGCTTCAATCCAACCAACATGGGCCGAAATGAAAACGTCAGCCGGTTCACCGGAATCAACATTGGCAATTAAATCAGCGCCGGAATTGAAGTTTACCGAGACGATTACATTAGATTTCTGGGAATAAAGGCGGGCGATTTTAGTTAAAGCTAAAACCATGTTGGGTTCGGCAAAAATCGTGAGATTGCGGCTGGTGGACGCGAAAGAGTTTTGCGCAAACAAAAACAAAAAAATAAAATTAGTGAGAAAAATTTTTATTAATTTGTTTCTGTTGTTTTGCATTTATACCGCCAACATTTTTTGACGATCTTTATCGATGTCTTGGAATACATCTTCCCATGTTCCTGTAGTAGAAGCTTTACTATATTCGGTAACGCGGTTTTCGAAGAAGTTAGTGTGCTCAACACCATTCAGAATTTCGTCTAACCAAGGTAGCGGATTATTATCGATCATGTAGATGTCTTTT
>CANGQE010000011.1 GCA_947455845.1 Rickettsiales bacterium | reverse complement strand
TTTTAGATGATATCTCAACCGACGGTACTCACGAAATTATTGCTGCTTACGTACAAAAGTTTCCACAATTTGTTAAGTGGATTAAAGAAAAAGATTCAGGAATTTCCCATGGGCGTAATATCGCGCTGAAATATGTTACCGGCGATGTGGTGGGTTTTTTGGGGGCGGATGATTTTTTCCATAAAAACTTTTTTTCTGAAATGCTTTACTACGCCAATTGCAACCCGAGCTTTGACGTGATTTATTGTAACAGCTATTCAGTTGGTGCCGTTTCTGCCTTTAGTGCTAGTGCCATAATCCACATGACTAAACGTAATTTAATTAAACGTTGTCCAATCGGTTCAGGGGAATCTTTTTATTATCGCAGGGCAATTTTTGACTACGTAAAATTCAACGAAAAAAATCGTTACTCGATGGATTATGAATTGAACATGGAATTACTTTCATCGCGTAAACCGAATGGTAAGAAATACCAGTTTTTTCCGATAAATATTACTGCGGTTTTTAATTTGAATTCGGGAGAAAATATTTCTTCAGCAAATTCTTTGAAGCAAAGGTTGGAAACAATTGTAGTGCAGTTGAAACATTCTAAAAATATTACCGAGAAACTAAGAATTTTCTGGCGGGCGAAGAAATTGATTTTAAAAAACAATTTTGAATTTCGAAAAATTTTGAGAAATTTTTTCGCTTAGGTGAAGTTAACAATTAACAATTACAAACAATGACAAAAAAACGCGCCTTAATCACGGGCATTACCGGCATGGTCGGATCGCACTTGGCTGATTTTTTACTTGAAAATACCGATTGGGAAATTTACGGCATGTGTCGTTGGAGAAGCCCGCTTGACAACATCTCCCACCTAATTGAGCGCGTGAATAAAAAAGACCGCTTACATTTACTTTACGGTGACTTGCGTGATTACATCTCAATTCACGATGTAATGAAAAAATCAAAACCAGATTACATTTTTCACTTAGCGGCGCAAAGCTATCCACAAACTAGCTTTGAATCTCCGCTTGATACTTTTGAAACCAACATTCAAGGCACGGCGCGTGTTTTAGAAGCAGTTAGAAAAATGCCTGAACTTAATCCGGTAATTCACGTTTGCGCTTCCAGTGAAGTTTTTGGTCGCGTGCCTAAAGAAAAATTGCCGATCAATGAAGAATGTGGTTTTCACCCAGCTTCACCTTACGCAATTTCCAAAGTAGGAACTGATTTAGTGGGCCGCTACTACGCTGAAGCTTACAACATGACCATCATGACTACACGCATGTTCACTCACACCGGTCCAAGACGCGGGGATGTTTTTGCTGAAAGTACTTTCGCTAAACAAATCGCCATGATTGAAAAAGGTCTAATTCCACCCGTCATTAAAGTTGGAAACTTAGATTCGCTAAGAACTTTTGCCGACGTGCGTGATGCTGTAAAAGCTTACTACGTGCTGGTTACGCACAATCCAATTGCTGGAGAATATTACAATATCGGTGGCACTTACAGCTGCACAATTGGTGACATGTTGAAACATTTAATCTCAATTTCGACCGTAAAAGACCAAGTTAAAATCGAAACCGATCCTGACCGCATTCGCCCAATCGACGCCGATTTACAAGTTCCAGACATGACCAAATTTACCAAACATACTGGTTGGAAATCTGAAATCACTTTCGAACAAACCATGCAAGACTTGCTTGACTATTGGCGCGACAGAGTTGCTAAAGGCGACAAATTTTTAACTAGATAAGAGAGTTTTTTATGTACGATGTTGTCCAAATAGCCAGAGATGCTGCCGCTAGAGTTGCGGCAATCCGTTTAACCAGAACCCAAAAAATTGTTGTTGTTTCAGCAGCTGTTGCTGCGGCAGCTTACATTGCTAAGAGCGTGATGGGAGGCGAGGATGAGGTGGTCTCTAATGAAATGGGTCTTACCGATTCTTCGGAAAAAGATTTGGTTAAGACAACTCTCGGACAAGTTTTTACCACCCTTGGTCAAGTTGGCATCGTTGGATATGCTGCTGTACAAGCTGCTAATCAGCCTCAACAAAATGTAAACCAAGTTTCTAATTCATTTCTTAGAGAAAAGGCAGAATCCCCTTCGCTTGTTGAATCATTTGTTTCTAACGGAATAAATTACAATATTTACAACACTCCATCGGGTAACTTTGCATCTCAAAGTTCTAGTGGAGTCTCTGCATTATCGCCTTCTCAAGGTTTATTCTCTAGTGCATCACCATCGGTTTCTAATGGAGTATCAGCGGAATCACCTTCACGAGGTGGCTCATCAGTTTCTAATGGCATCGCAGAATCTCCATCAGCACCATCTCCTAGTGGCGTATCTGCAACTGGAGTGGCTTCATTGCGACAAGGGCAAAATAATCTAGCGAGATAGGTCTCTCAATTTCATGAAAAAAAATAGACAGGTTCTGCTTATCGTTAATTTTGGTTTTCAAACTTTTGTGGGTAACAAAGAAGATTTTAAAAAACACTTTCCAAGTCGGATTCCGACTTGGATTGACTTTGATTTTGAAATTACTGATTCGATTCAGAAAAGAAAGAAATCCGAATATGATTTTGTAGTATTTTACGGGGAGAATCATTGGCAGAGCAACACCTACCAGCCTTTTTATTTTGTTCATGAAATTCAGCAAATAAAGTGCCAAGCAGTTTTGTACTTTGGCACTGAAGCTCGAGTAGTAATCGATTATAATCAGGTTTACGGTAAGTTATTTCAAGAATGGCCTTATTGTAATTTCCACAGCTTTCTGATTCAGAAAGATTTCATCCATAGCAAAGCACATAGTGTAAAATATCTGATTGCTACTTCTCACTCAGCGGTTTTTGATGATGAGGATATTTTGGATTATGATTTCTTTTCCAATAATTCTCCCTCCAAAACTAAAACTTTGGCAGTGATATCTTCAAACGCATGTTATGCTGAAGGCCACAAGGCGAGAATAGAATTTGCTCATAAACTGAAAGAGCATTTTAAAGATAAAATAGATTTTTACGGACGTGGATTTAACGAGTTTAGAAATAAATATTACACACTTTCGCCTTACAAATACACGGTGGTGTTGGAAAATGGTATTTACGAAAATTACTGGACTGAAAAATTAAGAGATTGTTTCGTAGAAGAATCTTACGCAATTTATTCCGGCTGCCCCAATATCACAGATTACTTCGATCAACAGGCTCTAAGCAAAATTGACATTAATGATTTTGACGCGGCGGTGCAAATCATTAACCAAGTGATCGAGGGAGATTATTACGAAAAAAATCTGCAAAAAATCAAAGAGGCAAAAAATCTTGTTCTTAACAAGTATAATTTTTTTAATTCAATAAGAAATTATTGTTTGGAACTAGAGGTGTCTAATGGCTAATGATCTTTTAAAATTATTAAATGTTCAATCTATTGCAGAGATTTACTGCGAATTAGTGAGTGATAGCAATCAATTGAATTTTGTGAATCAGTTGATTGCCGTCCCTAATTCTTTAAATATTTCTTATCTCGGACTTCATCCCGATCAGAAAGTTATTTTTAATAATCGTCATTTTTTTCGTTTGGATAAAAGTAAATTTTTCTCTGAGCTTAATGCGGTTAAAGAGCCGTTACCAAAATGTGATTTGCTGATTTTAAATAAATTTTTTTTCTCCTTACCAAAAGAAGAAATATGGCAGCTGCTTGCTAATATTAAGGATAGCGGGGCAAAATATTTGATGGTGGAAAATAATGCCGACTTAAGTTCCACCCCGTTTTTCCTACCTAAATCCGAGTTGGTAGCGCGCATCCATGATTCGCTTTTTGACATTTACAGATTAGATCAAATTGCCTTTTTACTAGATTATCTGCCGGATGAAGATTCCGCTTTCAGAGCAAAATTTTATAAATTGATGCGGGAAGATTTCGTAACTCTAAGAGTGATTCTTGGTGATGCGGTTTTTAGGAAATTTCTAATGAGTTTTAAAGATGGCTGGGAGAAAAATATCAATTTTGTTAACCAAGTCGGAATAGTTGAGTTATTATTGGAAAATAATGGTTTAGGTTTTGCTTTAAGAGATTATTATTACAGAATAATTTATCAGATAGAGCTTAATCTTGTCAGCCAAAAATCTGGCTTTATTAATGAAAAAAATTTTTATAAATCCTACTTGGTTTTGATGAATTATATCAACTTCCTTCTCTTTGACCAAACCCATAAAATCTAAGAAATGTCAGAATTATTTTTGGTTCGTTCACGTTCTCCTTTGCGTCTTGGACTTGCTGGCGGCGGAACCGACATGGAATCTTTTTACTCGGTTCATGGTGGCTGTGTTTTAAATGCTACAATTGACCTTTACGCTTGCTGCACCATTAAGCCTAAAAATGATGGCAAAATCAGATTTATTGCTTCAGATCTTGGTGAAGAATTTGAAACACCGATTGTTGATTACATTGAGCCGACAGGTGCGCTTAAATTGCACAAGGCAATTTACAATCGCATCATTAAAGATTTTCGCAAAGGCCAGCCGATTGGCGCTTTTAAAATGACAACTTACTGCGATTCTCCTCCGGGATCGGGCTTAGGTTCTTCTTCAACTTTGGTGGTTTCAATCATTAAGGCTTACGCTGAGTTGCTTTCAATCCCCTTTGGAGATTACGACATTGCCCATTTAGCTTATGAAATTGAGCGCAAAGATTTGGGCATGAAAGGCGGCAAGCAAGATCAATATGCCGGCACTTTTGGTGGTGTTAATTTTATGGAATTTTACAAGGATGATAAAACCATCATTAATCCTCTAAAAGTTAGAAGATGGATTATTTCCGAGCTTGAGCAATCGTTGATTTTATTTTACACCGGCGTGTCGCGCGACTCGAATAATATTATCGAAGAGCAAAGTGCAAATGTTACAAATAAATCAGCCAAAACAATTAATGCCATGTTGGCAATGAAGCAAGAGTCTCTGGATATGAAAGAGGCTTTGCTCAAAGGTGACATTAAGGCAATTGCTGAATCAATGCGTCGGGGCTGGGAGGCTAAAAAATCAGTTTCAACAAAAATTTCCAACAGCAATATTGACCGTGTTTACGATATGGTGATGGCTGCCGGCGCCATGGCCGGAAAAATTTCCGGTGCCGGTGGTGGTGGATTTATTATGTTTTTAGTTCCACCTTCACAAAGAATGAAAATCATTCGACTTCTTGAACAAGAAAAAGAAGGCAGAACCATGCCTTGTCATTTTGTTGATGAAGGAAGTCAGAGTTGGAGAATTGTTACTTAAACGCAGCTATTTAAGAGTTATAGTTTTACCGTGCGGACTGGACCCTGTCGTGAAGACGGGGTGACAATGTTGAAAGTGTGAGTACAAACTAAAAACTTGTCACCCCGTCTTCACGACGGGGTCCAGTCTCCGCGGTAATTAATACCAAAAAAATTATCTAATGAAAAACTACATCATTTCCGAATTTACTAAAACCCATGAATTATTTTCAAAAATTTTGCTTGATGAAACGCTGCAAAAAAACATCGAAACCGTTGCCAATGTTTGCATCCAATCTTTAAAAAATGGCGGCAAGGTTATGTTTTGCGGTAATGGAGGTAGCGCCGCAGATTCTCAGCATTTAGCGGCAGAATTAGTTAGTAAACTTTCTTACGATCGTCCCCCATTAAATGCCATGGCGCTCACTGTTGATACCTCAGCTTTAACTGCGATTGGCAATGATTACGGCTACCTTTATTCTTTCTCACGCCAAGTTGATGCGGTGGGACACGCAGGTGATGTGTTGATTGGAATTTCAACTTCTGGCAGAAGTAAAAATGTGCTTGAAGCCATGAAAGCGGCGCAAGCTAAAAAAATTATTACCGTTGGATTTTTAGGACAAAATGGCCGCGACATCGGCGAAATAGCTAATTACCAAATCAACATCCCATCTGACGAAACGCCAAAAATTCAAGAAGGGCACATTACTACCGGACACATTATTTGTGCTTTGATTGAAGATCACTTTTTCTGGGAAACGCATGGGAAATTAGCAGTTAACAGTTAGTCCCAAATGTTAATTGATAAATCATGCAAGCAATCATCCTCGCCGGAGGTTTCGGCACTAGACTCCAATCAGTTGTAAAAGATGTCCCCAAGCCAATGGCTGACATTGCCGGAGCACCATTTTTAGCTTACTTGCTCAGCCATCTAAAAAATTTCGGCATTACTGACGCGGTAATTTCCGTAGGCTATTTGCAACAAAAAATCATCGAATATTTTGGTAATTCCTACCTCGGCATCAATCTCTCTTACGCCACAGAAGACAAGCCTTTGGGGACGGGTGGCGCAATTGTAAATTCTCTAAAATTCATTGATCAAACCAAGCCTGTGGTGGTGGTTAACGGCGACACTTTTTTACAAATTGATTACCAAAAATTGCTGCAATTTTACCAAGAAAAAAAATCGCAACTAACTTTGGTGCTGCGCCAACTTGAAGATTGTAGCCGCTACGGTCGTGTTGTTCTTGATGAAAATTCTACAATTAAAAGTTTTGAAGAAAAAAGTTCCGAAAAAAAATCGGGGTTGATCAATGGCGGGATTTACCTTCTAGATCCGCGGATTTTTAATAAATTTTTACTAGCGGAAAGCTTTTCTTTTGAAGCCGATTTTTTGATGAAATATTTGGATGAGATACAGCCGCAAGGTTTTACGGTGGATGAATATTTCATCGACATCGGAATTCCGGATGATTACGCAAGGGCTCAAGTTGAGTTGCCATCTCTTTCTCCTCTCCGTCATCCTGAACTTGTTTCAGGATCTAGCCAACAGATCCTGAAACAAGTTCAGGATGACGGAGAAGGGGGAGGGGATGGAGTAAAAAATAAAAACAAAGCTCTGTTTCTCGACCGCGACGGCATCATTAACATCGATCACGGCTATGTTTTTGAAATTGAAAAATTCGATTTTGTTGAGGGAATTTTTGAACTGTGCCAGCGTGCTCAAGAGTTGGGATATTTAATAATAATCGTCACCAACCAAGGTGGTATTGGCCTTGGCTACTACAGTGAGGAAGATTTTATTAAGCTCACTAGGTGGATGGAAAATGAATTCGCTAAACGCCAAATAAAAATCACCAAAACTTTTTACTGTCCTTACCGAATTGATGCCACAGTAGAAAAATACTGCCAAGACTCTTTCGACCGCAAACCAAAACCGGGAATGCTTTTAAAGGCGATTGCTGAGTTTAACATCGATCCCAAAAAGTCATTAATGTTGGGCGACAATGAAACTGACATGCAAGCGGCAGATGCTGCCGGTGTTGGTTCTAAACTGTTGGTGCCAAATCCAGAGAATTTAAAAGAGTTTTTTTTGCAGGAGTAATTTTCCAAATCTTAAGGTAGATTTATCATTTCCTACACGTATCACCCCGCACTTGTTGGGGGGTCCACTTCATCACATGTTGCAACAAGTTCGGGGTGACATGTAGGGTAAGTCCGACCCTAAACTTGTTTCGTGGGTCTGGAAAACTACCTCACATCCGCTACAATCGCTGATTTCCAAGTTAGTCGCAAAGCGTTTAAAATCGCTGCTACATCAATTATTTCTTGCAACAAAGCTGCAAAAACTGGGCTTAACATTCCGGCGGCGGCAAAGCCCATTCCGACAAAACTTAAAAACATCCCGCCTAATGCACTTTGCAGGGCAATTTTGCGCATTGATTCGCTGATGTGAATTAGCTGATCGACCTTGGCTAAACTACTATCCATAATCACAGCACCCGCAGCTTCCGAGGTTACGCCGTTATGCTCACCAAAGGCAATGCTAGCGGTGGCGGCGGTTAAAGCAGGGGCGTCGTTAATGCCGTCACCCATGAATAAAGTGGGGGCTAAGGCGTTTTCGCGGCGCACGATTGTTAATTTCTGCTCAGGGGTTTGGCTGGAGTGAGTTTCTTTGATGCCAAGCAAAGAGGCTAAATATTCAACCTCGCTACTGCGATCTCCCGACACCAACATCACTTTTTTAAAATTGTGATTGGGGCCGAGATGATTAATGAAAAAATGACCATCGGGACGCGGCGTGTCGCGAAAGTGAAAGACGGCAGCAACTTTGTCATCAACTACAACCAGACATTCCAAGCCTTGTTCAGGAGGAGGTAGATTGTTGTTGGCTTCAAGTTTTTTGCGGTGGGTGATCGCAACTTTCTTTCCCAAAATATTTCCTACTAAACCTTGCCCCTGTTTTTCAGAAATATTTTCAACTTCAAGCGCTGGCAGATTAGCTTCGGTGGCAGCTTCAACAATGGCACCGGCAAGAGGATGTCGAGAGTAACGCTCTAAACTTGCGGCCATTTGCAGGACTAAATTTTTGTTAAAACCATCAAGAGTAATGACATCGGTAAGCTCAGGTTTTCCTAAAGTTAAAGTTCCGGTTTTGTCGAAAATTGCTGTTGAGCACAAAGGTAACTTTTCCAAAATAGCCGGGTCTTTAACAATGATCCCATGCCTTGCCGCAATTGAGATGGCGCTAATGATTGAAATCGGAATGGCGATTAAAAGCGGGCATGGTGTAGCAACTACCAGTACCGCCAAAAAGTTAGTGGCACTGCCGCTAAAAAAGTAAGTTGCGACGGCAAAAATAAAAGCCAGAGGCGCAAAAACGGCACCGATTTGATCGGCCAAGCGACGCATGCGCGGACGATTATTTTCAGCATTTTCCATGACCTTGATGATGGTGGAATAGCGTGAATCTTTAGGCAGTTTTTCGGCACTAATTGTGAGTGCAGAATTTCCATTAACAGCACCTGACAAAACTAAAGATCCCGGTGCTTTGGAGAGCTGAAAGGTTTCACCTGTAAGGTAAGATTCATCCATTTCGCCGTAACCGGAAATTACCAAACCGTCAACTGGGCAAATTTCATGGGGATAAATTTCGATTAAATCTCCGATTTTAATTTCGGAAATAGCGATGTCGGTAGTGCGCCCTCCGACTTTACGGTGAGCAATTGAAGGCATTCTTTTGGCTAAAGCTGCAAGTACGAAAGAAGCTTTGCGAGCTGCGTAAACTTCAAGTGCTTGGCCACTTGACAACATTAAAATTATTAATGCCGAGGCTAAATATTCATCGAGATAAATTGCGGTGATGAGTCCGATAAAAGCCAGCAAATCCGAGCCTAAATCGCCTTTCAAGGCCTTGGCTAAAATTTGGTAAATTAAGGGTAATCCGCCGAATATCATGAGGAAGGTGAGGGGAAGATTTTCGGTAGCAAGTGCTGCAAGGTATGGAACGGTGTGATCAGGAAGAGTAAATTTTAAAATGAGATGAAGCAGCATCGCGAGCAAAGAAGTTGCCGCAACGATTTCTTGCCATTTGGACTTTAGGAAGGGGGACATGGTTTGATTTTGTATTTGTGAATGGAAAGCCCTCTTTGAAAAAGAGGGAGGGAGCCGCGAAAGCGGCGGAAGGGTGATTTAAAAAAACAAGTATTCTGGATAAATTACCCGTCTGATCGCTACGCGATCATACACCCTCTTTTTACTCACAAATATTTTTATTTTTGAGTGAGTTTGAATTGCTAAAGCAATTGTCAAAGAGGGCTTCCCCTGTATTTAGCTTACTAACTTCTTCCGCAAATTCACCAACATATCCTCGGTCATTTTCGCTAAATCATATTCTACTTTCCAGTCCCACTGTTCACGGGCTTCTGAATCATCAATCGATTTTGGCCAAGAGTTAGCAATTTTTTGGCGGAAGTCGGGGGCGTAGTCGATTTTGAAATCAGGAATATGTTTGGTAATTTCAGCGGCAAGTTCGGCGCAAGAAAAACTAATTCCGGCAAAGTTGAAATTGCAGTGATTTTTTAATTTTGAAAAATCAGTTTGAGCCAGTTGAATTGTGCCGCGAATTGCATCGGGCATGTACATCATAGGCAAAGTTGTGTCTGCTTCCAAAAAGCAAGTGTAAGATTTTTTCTTGATGGCTTCGTAAAAAATTTCCACCGCGTAATCTGTGGTACCGCCTCCAGGTGCGGTTTTGTAGCTGATTAAACCGGGATAACGAATGCCGCGTACGTCGATGCCGAATTTGGCAACGTAATATTCGCAAAGTAGTTCACCGGCGGCTTTGGTGAGGCCGTACATGGTTTTCGGTAAAATTATGGTTTCTTGCGGGGTGTTGTCGCGCGGGGTTTCCGGCCCGAAAACTGCGATTGAACTTGGGCAAATAATTTGGGTAACATTGAGTTCGCGAGCTACTTCTAAAACATTGTGTAAGCCCGTCATGTTTACATCCCAGCACAGATTGGGATTTTTTTCACCGGCGGCAGAAAGAATAGCTGCAAGGTGGTAAATGATTTTAATGTCGTGTTTTTTAACGATTTCGGCAAGGCGCTGCTTGTCTAAAACATTCAAAGTTTCGTAAGGCAAAAATTCTTCAGCGATTCCGTCAACTCGGACATCGGAAGTTACAACATTTTGGTCGCCGTAGATTTTTTTAAGGGCGGTAGTTAGTTCAGATCCAATTTGGCCTAGAGCGCCGGTAACGAGGATTTTCATGGGACTTTAGAAGTTAGAGTTAAGAAGTGAGAAGGTGAGAATTGAACGTGGAAATAGATCCTGAAACAAGTTCAGGATGACAGTAACTCTAAAATCTCCCTCCACCGTCATCCTGAACTTGTTTCAGGATCTATTCAAAAACTCCAATTTCTCCTATTCCACCAAAAACGTAATCGATTTTAAATATTCACTTTCCTTCAAAGCCGGATGGATTGGATGATCGAAGCCGGCGCCGAAGGTGCGGATTAATTTTGCTCTGCGTCCTACTTTACGGAAGCCATCATTGGCAGCTGCGATTAAGTCAGTTAAAGTGGCGTTGTGGGAGCAAGAAGAGAGCATTAAAATTCCATTTGGTTTGACCAAATTTGCGGAAAGTCGAACTAGTTTTTCGTAGCCTTTCAAGCCGGAGAAAAAATCTTTTTTGGATTTGATGAAGGCCGGTGGATCAAGATTTACAACATCGAATTGTCTTTTTTGAAAATTGGCATTTTCTAAAATATCGTAAACTTTGTCGCTGATGATTTCGACTTTTTGGGTGATGCTATTGAGTTCAATATTTTTCTTTAGTCTGCTAATCGCATCTTCTGAAGAATCGATGAAGGTCACAGATTTAGCGCCGTTTTTAAGAGCATTTAAACCAAATCCTCCTAAGTAACAAAAGGCGTCGAGCACTTCTGCATCTTTTGAAGCTGAGCCAATAAATTCACGATTTTGTTTTTGGTCGAAGAACCAGCCGGTTTTTTGGCCGCCTTTAACATCAATGGCAAATTTTAAACCATTTTCTTCAATTTCAATTTCATCTGCAACTTCGCCTTTTACGGTTTTGACGTAAAGCTCGAGGCCTTCCATCTTTCTCGATTCGATGTCGTTACGCAGAATAATTGACGAATTTGGAAATAATTTTTCTAAAGCTGGGATTAGTAACGGTGTTAGTTTTTCCATGCCTGCTGTAGAAATTTGGCAAGATAAAACGTCGCCAAAACAGTCAATTACAAGTCCCGGAAGAAAATCAGCTTCAGAGTGAATCAGGCGATAAAAAGGTTTGGTGAAAAATCTTTCGCGTAAGTTTTTGGCAGAGCTAATTCTTTTGACAAAAAACTCTTCGTTAATTTCTTCGGCAACGTCGTAGCTGAGAATGCGTGCTGCAATTAGGTTGTTGGGATTGAAGTAGGCGAGGGCGAAGGGTTCGTCTTTTTTAATTTGAACTTCGATTAGTGCGCCTTTTTCGATGTTTTTTAGAGCGGCAAAATTTTCAATTTCATTGGAAAAAACCCAAGGATGTCCACGGACAATTCTAACTTCGTGATGCTTTTTTATTTTTAATTTGGTGTTGGAGATTTTCATTTATGGGAGGTTGTTAAATGTGCTTGGGGGGAAAGTGAAATAGATCCTGAAACAAGTTCAGGATGACGGAGTGGGGAGGGCTTTCCTCTCTCTCGGCGTCATCCTGAACTTGTTTCAGGATCTATTCACAGGTACAATACTTTAATCTACAAACTAAAACTCATTGTCAGTAAATGCGATTTCTTTCTTTTGAGGAAGGATTTCATCAATTCATCGTAATCAGAAGGTAGCGATTTGTGTAAAGATCCACGTGCCACAATACTTTCAATGTAAGTAGCGGCGTTTTTATGTAGATCGAAAATTTCCAAAGTAAATTTATTGTCGATGTAAGTAAGTGGTTTCAAAGCTGAAGCTAAGCAAACATCGATTAGTGAAAATTTTTCACCGTCGAAGTAAGGATTGAAGATTAGGTTTTTGTCTAAAATAGCGATGCGGGAAATTGTTTCGGCTTTTTTAACATCGAATTCTTCTTGGTTGTGTGAGAACATCATGCCGAAAGTTCCGGCCAAAACTCCGTTACTAAATTCCATCCAACCACGATGCCAAGCTTTGGCGAAAAGATCTTTAGGGTGAAGTGGGTTTTCTGGGTAAGCGTCTTCTAAATATTCGCAAATTGCGATTGACTCGAAAAGCGGTTTGTCATTGACGTAAAGTAATGGAACTTTTCCCAGAGGTGCATCTTTGACGAACCATTCCGGTTTGTCGGTGAGGATGATTTCTTCTTTTTCGTAAGGGATGTTTTTTTCCAGCAAGGCCATCTCAACGCGGTGGCAGTAAGGGGAGAATTTTGATGTGACTAGTTTTAGTTTGTCTGCCATTTTGTGCCTCGTTTTTTAGTTAAAGCCTCCTTTGCAAAAGGAGGTGGCGCGTAGCGCCGGAGGATTTGCTTTCAACTTGCGTGATTTAAATCCTCCGTCTGCCAGCGCAGGTGCGCTGGCATCCACCTCCTTTTTCAAAGGAGGCTTGGAGCGCTACTTAGTAAATTGGAAATTGCTTACAAAGTTCAGCAACTTCTAGCTTAGTTTTTTCTTCCAAAGATTTATTTCCTTCTTCGCCATTTTTTACAAATCCTTCCAAAACATCAGCAATCATGGTACCGATGGTTTCAAATTCTTTTTCTCCAAAGCCGCGAGTAGTTCCGGCTGCTGTTCCAAAACGTAATCCTGAAGTTACGAAAGGGCTTCTTGGATCGTTAGGAATGGCGTTTTTGTTGCAAGTTAATCCTGCTCTTTCCAAAACTTTTTCAGCTTCTTTACCGGTTAAAGTTTCAAGCGGGGTTAAATCAACCACCATCAAGTGGCAGTCAGTTCCGCCGGTAGTAATTTTTAGGCCACGCTTGATTAGAACTGCGGCTAAAACTTTAGCATTAGCAACAATTTGCTGAGCGTAAATTTTAAAATCAGGGCGTAAAGCTTCAGCAAATGCTACCGCTTTAGCAGCGATTACATGCATTAATGGTCCGCCTTGTAATCCGGGGAAAACGGCAGAATTAATTTTTTTAGCTAGTTCTTCATTGTTAGTTAGAATCACGCCACCACGAGGGCCGCGTAAAGTTTTGTGAGTTGTGGAAGTTACGATGTCGGCAACTCCAACTGGAGTTGGGTAAATTCCGGCGGCAACAAGTCCAGCAACGTGGGCCATGTCAACCATTAGTAGTGCGCCAACTTCATCAGCGATTTTTTTGAAACGTGACCAATCAACGATGCGTGGGTAAGAAGAAATTCCGGCAATGATTAATTTTGGTTTGTGTTCGCGAGCTAAAGCTTCCATTTGATCGTAATCAATCAAGCCATCATCCAAACGAATGCCGTATTGAACCGACTTAAACCACATGCCGGAAATAGTGCGCTGAGCACCATGAGTTAAGTGTCCGCCTGCGGCAAGTGACATTCCTAAAATAGTGTCTCCGGGTTGTAGCAAAGCTAAGTAAACTGCCAAATTAGCGCTGGCGCCGGAATGAGGTTGCACATTGGCAAATTTAGCACCGAATAGTTGGCAAAGACGGTCAATTGCAGCTTGCTCAACTTCATCAGAAAATTCACAGCCACCGTAGTAACGTTTTGCCGGATAGCCTTCAGCATATTTGTTGGTAAAGACCGAACCTTGTGCCTCAAGCACGGCGCGGCTTACAATATTTTCGGAAGCAATTAATTCGATTTGGTATTTTTGGCGGTCAGTTTCTTTTTGAACTGAGGCGAAGATTTTAGGGTCAGAATTTTTTAGATCGGCTGTGAAGAAAGTCATGATTTTATAAAGTATTTGAGTTCGAAGAGCTATTGATAGTGTATTGGAATTTAACTAAGTTTTCTTCTTTATTCAGCGCATTTTCCAGTGAAACGCTATTTCCGGTCGCTATTTGACTAACGAATGGAACAGATTGAGGGCTAGAGCTGGGTCTTTCT
>CANGQE010000010.1 GCA_947455845.1 Rickettsiales bacterium | reverse complement strand
TTAAGCGCTGAAAAACTGGCTGAATTGAAAAAAACTGCCGGACTTGAAAATGGCGACGCCGTATTTTTCTCTTGTGGCAAAAAAACCGAAGCTGCGAAAATCGCTGGTGTTGTAAGAATAAAACTTGGTCACGATTTAAAATTAATCGACGAATCAATTTACAAATTCTGCTGGATCGTTGATTTTCCAATGTACGAATTAAATGAAGAAACCGGCAAAATTGAATTTTCCCACAACCCTTTCTCAATGCCACAAGGCGGAATGGAAGCCTTGAATTCACAAGATCCAACCACGATTAAGGCCTTCCAATACGACATCGTTTGTAACGGTGTGGAACTTTCTTCGGGTGCGATTCGTAATCACAAACCGGAAATAATGTACAAAGCCTTCGAGCTTGCCGGATACGGCCGCGACGTGGTTGAAAAACAATTCGGCGCAATGTTGAACGCCTTCAAATTCGGCGCTCCACCACACGGTGGCTTGGCTCCCGGTATTGACCGCGTAATAATGTTGCTTGCTGATGAGCCAAATATTCGCGAAGTAATTCCTTTCCCAATGAATGGTAAAGCACAAGATTTAATGATGAATGCGCCAGCCAATGTGGCGGATCGTCAGTTAAAAGAGTTAAATGTGGAATTGAGTAAGAAGGCACGGGAGATCTAAAGCCCTCTTTGCAAAAGAGGGAGGGAGCCGCGCTGTAGCTTTAGCGTAAGCGGGGCGGAAGGGTGATTTAAAAATGCGCAAGTGACGGGAAAATCCTCCGGCGCTACGCGCCACCTCCTTTTTCAAAGGAGGCTAACCACGAAATATTTTTTATGAACAAAGAAAACCAAGAACGTTTAGATGGCTACATCGCTAAAGTTAAAGAAAGATCACAAAACTTTCTTGGCTACCCAGTTTCAATCGATTTCGATTACTCGGAACTTTACCCTCTTTTAAAATACCCTCTAAACAACCTTGGCGATCCGCTGATTGAATCGACTTACGATTTAAACTCGCGCTCAATCGAACGCGAAGTTGTACAATTTTTTGCCGAAATTTTTAAAGCACCCAAAGAAAATTCTTGGGGTTACGTTACCAATGGTGGATCGGAAGGAAATCTTTACGCGCTTTACGTGGCACGTGAACTTTATCCCAACGGCATGGTTTATTATTCCGAGGCTACGCATTACAGTATTCAGAAAAATATTAACTTGCTTGGGATGCCAAGCATTCTAATCCGCGCCGATGACAAAGGCGAAATGGATTACGAAGATTTAAAAGATGCAGTGCACATGCATCGCGACCGTCCGGCAATTGTGGTTGCTAACATCGGAACCACAATGACCGAGGCTAAAGATGACATTTCACAAATTAAAAAAGCTCTAAAAAACTCGGCCATTAGAAATCACTACATTCACGCTGACGCTGCTTTGGCTGGTACTTATCTGGCCTTGCTTGAAAAAGAACCAAAGTTTGACTTTGAAAATGGCGCGGATTCGGTGGCAATTTCCGGTCACAAATTTATCGGCTCACCAATTCCTTGCGGCGTTGTGGTGGTAAAGAAAAATTACAAAGACCGCATTGGTCAAGCAATTCCCTACATTGGAACTTTAGATACTACAATTACCGGTTCACGCAACGGTCACAGTCCCGTATTTTTGTGGTACGCCATTAAAAAATTTGGCTACGAAGGATTGAAGGCAAGGGCTTTAACTTGTCTGGAAGTGGCGGAATATGCTGAAGAACAAATGAAAGCAATGGGCATCTCTGCTTGGAGAAATCCTAATGCAATTACTGTGGTTTTTCCAAAACCGGCGCCGGAAATTTGCGTGAAATGGCAATTAGCAACTGAAGGAAATAATTCCCACATTCTGTGCATGCCCGGAGTTACGAAAGAAAAGATTGATGAGTTTTTGAAGGATTTATAATTATTAAGTTACAAGATCCTGAAACAAGTTCGGGATTTAATCTAAAAACTGACTGTGAAGAAAAGTTAGGAAAATAATATTAATTTTTTTTAGGAAAAAAAATGAAAAATAGTTCAAACTTAAATATAGATTCAGAGGATCTTAATGCGCGTGATTCAGAAGGTAATACAGCTCTCCATCATGCTAGCGGTGTTAATGGTATTGCTTCTACAGATGAGATTAAAAGACTTATTGGGCTTGGAGCTAGTGTAAATCTGGTAAATAAATCTGGTCAGTCTCCTTATAAGTTGATTAAAAGCGCAATGAGGGAGCTTGGGGAAAATAGCTTATATACGAGAGAACTCGCGTCGGTAATGAATCCAAAGACCTCCACATCTTCTATTTCCATTAAACTGGATGGGTATCTAGAAGATTTATTGCCGGAAGAAGGGAGACAAGATGTTTTAAATGCAGCTCTTTTTAGTGCTGCAAGTAATGAGGACGGAAAAACCATTATTGTTGAAAAGCACCCCATAGAAAAGAACACAAGTAAAGTTATGGGACAGGTGTCTCAGATGTTTGGCATACAAAGTAATAAAGAATATAAAACCGTTAAAGAGCGTAGAGAGTTTACGGTTTTTGAATTAGTATCAATTGGTGCGGATCTTAATTACCAAGCGGGAACCGAGACTGGTTCTCCGTTTAGACATAATCCTAGTAGAACGACACCTAGGATGATGTTAGAAAAAAATGGTAATCTTGATTTAGTTAATAATCCGAGTACAGGTGTTCAAGTGACTGGGTCTGCTCAAATGAAACCAAATAATAAATCGAGATAAAATCCTCACATGTACAAGAGATCCTGAAAAGTTCAGGATGACGGAGATCGGGATAAGTCCTAGAACTAACCTCCACGTAATCCTGAACTTCGTTTCAGGATCTTAATTACTCGCATCCAAATCTAAAAAATAATGCAAAACAAATTCTACCTCACCGAAAAACTCCCGCCTTACATCTTTGCCGCAATGTACAAGCTCAAGACTGAAGCTGCTGCAAATGGTGTTGAAATTATTGACTTCGGAATGGGCAATCCCGATTCCGCTCCGCCGCAACATGTAATGGACAAGCTGGCAGAATTGTCGAGCGATCCCAAGCTTTTCGGCTATTCGGTAACAGGTGGAATCGACGTTTTAAAAAAAGCCATTTGCGAATATTACGACCGTCGTTTTCAAGTGAAGCTGGATTACAAAACTGAATCTCTGGTGACAATCGGTGCTAAAGAAGGGATTGCCAGTTTAGCAACTGCCATTTCTGACTCTGAGAACTACATGATCGTGCCTTCTCCGGCCTATCCAATTCACACTTTCGCTTTTGCAATTTCCAAAAGTAACGTGGTGCATTTACCGGCAATTAGCGGCGCTGAATTTTTGTCGAGCTTTAAATCTTACGTTGAGAAAGCAGAAAAGAAGCCACTTGCCGTGATTGTAAGCTTTCCTTGCAACCCCACTACTGAAATTGTCGGCTTAGATTTTTACGAAGAGTTGGTGGCATTTTGTAAGGCTCACAAAATCTACATTATTTCTGATATTGCTTACTGCGAACTTTATTTTGACGAAAAAGATAAACCGCATTCCATCCTAGAAGTTGAAGGGGCCAAAGACATTGCCATTGAATTTTCTTCGGTGTCAAAAAGCTATTCAATGGCGGGTTGCCGCGTTGGGTTTGCGGTTGGCAATCCAACTTTGATTGGCGCGCTTTACAAAATAAAATCTTACCTCGATTACGGTTCGTTCAACCCGCTACAAATGGTGGCAGTTGACGCCTTGTCTGAAAAAAGTGACGAATATTTGCTCGAGCTGCGTCAAAAATATAAATCGCGCGGTGAATTTTTGGTCGAGCTTTTGGAAAAAGAATTGGGCTGGGTCATTGAAAAACCTAAAGCCAGCATGTTTTTGTGGACTAAACTTCCAAAACAATTTTCTCACCTAACTTCGTTTGAATTTTGTAAAAAAATGATTGAAGAAACAGGCGTGGTAATGTCACCGGGAAGCAGCTTTGGCTCTAACGGTGAAGGCTACGTAAGATTTTCTTTAATCCACAGTGAAGAAAATATGAAAAAAGCAGCAGCAGCGATGAAGAAGGTTTTTTAAACACTGTTAGCTAATGATCAATTTTACAATTTTAACTCTTTTTCCAGAACTTTTCCCCGGACCACTTGGAACCTCGGTTACGGGTGCGGCTTTGGCCAAAAATCTGTGGTCTTTTGAGGCGATTAATATTCGCAGTTACGCTAAAGACAAACACGGCACGGTTGACGATACGCCTTACGGGGGCGGGGCAGGGATGGTTTTAAAAGCGGAAGTGGTGGCGGAGGCAATTGAAGGTGCTCTTAATTCTTCAGTTTGTCATCCTGAACTTGTTTCAGGATCTAAACCAAAAATTCTTTACCTCTCACCCCGCGGCAAAACTCTCACTCAAAAAATAGCCCGCGAATTAGCGCAAGAATCCGAAATCATTTTTCTGTGCGGCCGCTACGAAGGTGTAGATCAGCGCGTTTTGGACGAATTTCAAATCGAAGAAATTTCCATTGGTGATTACGTTTTAAGCGGTGGCGAAATGGCGGCTTACGTGGTGATTGATGCGCTTTTGCGGAATGTTGAAGGTGTGCTTGGGGCGGATGAGTCTTTGGCGGAAGAGTCTTTCGGGTCGAAAGAAAATTTGGAATTTGAGAATTTATTGGAATATCCGCATTTTACAAAACCGCAAGAATGGCGCGGACGTGCGGTTCCAGAAGTTCTAACTTCCGGCCACCACAAAAAAATTGGCGAATGGCGCAAAGGGCAGGCAATTGAAGTGACGAAAAAAAATCGACCTGATCTTTATTTGAAGTTTTTAGGGAATTGAAAAGTCTGAGCAAGCGACGGGGAAATCACCCGTCTAATCGCTACGCGATCATCCACCCTCTTTTTCAAAGAGGGCTTTCCTCGCATTTAGCTTCGAACTACAAGATTTAGGGAAGCCCTCTTTGAAAAAGAGGGTGGATGACCACCGCAGGTGGGCAGACGGGTGATTTCCCCGTCACTTGCTCATTTTTTAGGCAAAATTCAGCCACTTTTCAAACTGCCTTCAAGGCTTACTAAATCTAGCTTAATGCTACATCTTCCAAATTTTCCACGGACCGTGGAAAATTTGAATTTTTTTTACGAATCTTTCTTCCCGCTAGACAATTTTCTGCCCTTAAAATCGCTGACAATTTTAGGTTTATTTACGTCGCTTCTTTCGCGCGGTTTTGGTCTTGGTTTTTCTCTGTGTACAACAGGTGCTTCAACTTTTGGCTCAACTTTATGGGCAACCTTTGCCACCGGTTTTTTGCTTTTAAACAAATTGGTAACAAAGCCAAAAATGCCACCTGATTTTTTCTTAGGAGCGTGAGGTTTGTGGGAGTGAGTTGGGGCTTTTGGTTTAGAATCGTGGCGATCAGCTGGTTTAGAGTGATGAGAGCTTGGTTTAGAATGTGAGTTGCTAGGTTTTTTTTCGTGGGGCTTGTGACTAGTTCTAGAACGGGGTGCTTCTTCATGTTTGGCCATTGGTGCTCCTGATGATTTGTGGTGAAAGGGATGGGAATCATCCACCGGAATTTTAAAATTAATGGCTTTTTCTACTGCGTCTAAAAGTTTAACTTCCACAGGATCGCAGAAGGAAATTGCGACGCCTTTTTTACCAGCGCGCGCAGTGCGGCCGATGCGGTGAACGTAGCTTTCAGGGTCAGTTGGAATGTCGTAATTAATTACGTAGCTAATGTCGGGGATGTCGATTCCGCGTGCTGCCACGTCGGTTGCAACTAAGATGCGAATTTTTCCTTCGCGGAAATTATTCAAAGCTTTTTCGCGGGCATCTTGAGTTTTATTGCCGTGAATTGCGGCAACTTGAAAACCGCTTCTTTGTAAAAATTCAGTAACATCGTCAGCGCCGTATTTGGTTTTGGAAAAAACTAAAACGCTGGTGACATCGGGCTGTTTTAAAATACGTTTTAAAAGGGCAGGTTTGTCTCTGCGGTCAACGAAATTAATTTTTTGAGTAATGCGGTCAACGGCGGTGGATTGTGGTGTGATTTCAACTCTAACGGGGTTGGTTAAAATCGAATCAGCCAAATCGGTAATGGTTTTAGGCATTGTTGCCGAGAAGAAAAGCGTTTGTCTTTTTGGTGGTAATTTGGTGATTATTTTTTTGATGTCATTGATGAAACCCATGTCGAGCATGCGGTCGGCTTCGTCTAAAACTAGAATTTCAACTTGCATGAAACGGATGTGGCCTTTGTCGGCAAGATCCATTAAACGTCCCGGAGTGGCGATTAAAATATCAACACCGCGTTGCAAGGCAGCGATCTGCGGATGGTCACTAACGCCACCGTACATTACGGCGTGTTTGAGGTTTAATTCTTTACTGTAGGCTTCAACATTTTCAGTGATTTGGGAAGCTAGTTCGCGAGTTGGAGTTAGGATCAAGGCGCGCACGCTGCCACTTTTGACAGAAATATTATTTTTAGCGAGATTGTGTAAAATCGGCAGTGAGAAGGCGGCGGTTTTGCCGGTTCCGGTTTGGGCGATTCCTAAAAGATCTTTGCCTTCAATTACGTGAGGAATTGCTTGTTGCTGAATTGGGGTAGGGGTGGTGTAGCCTTTGTTTTCAAGGGCTGTAAGGATTTTTGGATTGAGGTGGAGGTCTTTGAAACTTGTCATTTATTTTGTAGAAGTAAGTTGGAAAAAAGTCATTACATCGTAAGGAATTCTAAATACTATTCTTAATAATGCGCGCGCGATAGATCCTGAAACAAGTTCAGGATGACGGTGAGGGGAAGTTTTCCAGTACTGTCATCCTGAACTTGTTTCAGGATCTGTCGCTCATTCCTACTTAAACATTAAAAACAAAATGCCAAAAACTACTACCAAACAAATTGTAATCGACGGTGTTGAAATTGAGATCGTGCAAAAAAGAATGAAAAATATGAATCTTAGAATCTACCCGCCTCAGGGGAGAGTTCGGGTGGCAGCGCCGACGCGCTTAAGTTTTAAAGCAATTCAAGCTTTTATTATTTCAAAAATTGTTTGGATTAAAGCGAAGCAAATTGAAGTTAAAAATCGCAAAATCGCGCCCAAGTTAGAATTTATTTCAGGCGAGAATCATTGTTTTTTTGGTAAGAAATATTTACTGGAAGTTTTAGAAAATCAGCCGAAAAATGCGGTGAAGTTAGAAGGCGAGCTCATTAAAATATTTAGCAAAAAAACTTTAAATATTAAGGAAAGAGAAAAGCTTTTAGACGGGTTTTACCGTGTCGAATTGCGAAAAATAATTCCCCAATACATTACGATTTACCAAGAAAAAATGTTGGTGAATGTGGCAGAATTTCAAATTAAAAAAATGAAAACGCGCTGGGGAACTTGTAATTCTAAAGCACGTAGAATTTGGATCAGTCTTGAATTAGCGAAAAGACCAATCGAATGTTTAGAATTTATTATTGTTCACGAAATGACCCATTTATTGGAACGTAAACACAATAAAAGATTCTACGCTTTAATGGATAAATTTCTGCCTAGTTGGCGTGAATGTGAAAAACAATTACGGCAGTTAGGTCACTCAATTGACGGTTAGTTTTTAAGCCAATTCTCTACACAGTGTATAAAATTGGAGAAATGGTTAATTTAGCCAATATTGGCAAGGGTTAAGGCTACCTTAAAAAAGGCTAAAAAATTACAATTTTTACCACAATTCGCTGGTCGAGCGGAGGGTTGCTGGAAGAACAATTTAAATAAAAAATTTATGAAAATAGTTAATAAAATTCTTCTAACTTTCGGTTTGATTTTGGCCTTGTCGGCGACTTCTTTAAGTGCTAATGCAAAAGCGCAGTACAAGCCGGTTACACAAAAAGAAGAGAAACAAAAAAAAGCTCCGGCTAAGAAAAAATCTGCCAAAGCAGTGAAGGATAAAAAAGTTGCAAGTAAAAAGGTTGTTAAAAAAGGTCACGCTAAGAAGGTTGTAAGCAAGCAGAAAGTGACTAAAAAAGAGGTGACAAAAAAAGAAGTTACTAAAGCTGAGCCTTCCGAAAATAAAGAAGTTATTAACTACGGGGAAGAGAAGTCTAGATTGATTAGGTAACTTTTTTCACTGGTATTTACCTTAGGACAGGTTCTTAGATCAAAACACTTTTTCTAAAAAAGAACATTGGTCAAAAATAGAATTGTCATCCTGAACTTGTTTCAGGATCTAACGCCACATTCCGCCACCACCTTGATTTCCACCTTCGTGGCTACGATCTTGTTTCAAAGTTTTTAACCGCGCTACATATCCGCCCTGAGGAGCGGCACCTATACCCATTCCGATTCCTTGCTGAGATGTCAATCCTCCTTTAGCTAAAACAGCTCCTGCTGCAAGTGCCTCACGGGCCATTTCTTTTTTATTCTGTAATTTTCGGTGCAGTTTTTTATTAACTATCATTTTTAAATCAGCAGCTCCGGGAGTTTTGCTGACCATTGCGGCAACTTCTTCAGGGCGGTCATCCCAAATATCTTCGGCAAAATTTGGTTTTTTCTTTTTTGTTTCAAGTCCGCCTACTTCATTATCTAGGGTTCTAAGTTGATTATTGTTAGGGAAAACAAGGTCTTTTAATTTATCAAAAAGACCTTGTTTTGTGGGAGCAGTTTCTTGGTGATCGGATTTAGTTTCTGCATTTTCTTTCTTCTCTTCCTGCTCTTTTTTAGGTTCATCTTTTTTAACAAAATTTTGATCGTCATCCTCTTCTTTTTTTTCGGGCGCCATGGTTTTCAAAAACTCTTGCCCAGAGTAGTTTAGGCTATCTTTTGGTTGGTTAGGAATATCGTTCATGGGCTGGGGATTGTTTGTTTTTAGTAGTTACCGCATTGACTGGACCTCGTCGTAAAGACGGGGTGACAAGGGGATGAGATTTCTAGTAACTTATTTCTACGGGCACTCCGTGTTACCCCGTCTTTACGACGAGGTCCAGTCAAGGCGGTAAACAGTTAATAATGAAGCTTTAGCAAAACTAAATATTAATCCAGAACTTGCTTACTACTTAACCAATGTTTTTCAAAAGCGCTTCCAATTGTGCAGCTACTTCAAAAGCAGATTTGATTTTAGCAGCCACCGATTTCACATCTTTTAAATGTAAAATTTTCTGACCAACATGCAGTTTAATTTTTCCCTTACTGGAAAAAATCATTTGCATTAATGGTTCAGGAGCGGCGAATTTATTGTCTTTAAAGCTGATTAAAATTCCTTCTAAATTAGCCTCCAATCTTTCTATCCCAACTTTTTTGCACAGCCATTTTAACTTAGAAATTTCCATCAAGCTTATAACTTCCGGCGGAATTTTTCCGAAGCGGTCATTTAACTCGTTGATTAGATTTTCTTGGTCTTCATCAGTCCTGATGGTGGCGATTTTTTTGTAGAAGCTCATGCGCAGGCTAAGATCTTGCATGTAGTCTTCAGGGATCAGAAGTGAAATTCCGAGTTTAATTTGCACTGAGAAATCGTAATCAGTGCTAGATTCACTCGTTGTTGCAGTGGTGGATTGTGAAGGTAGATTTTTAAGTTCTTCAATGGTCTCAAGCAGCATTTGCTGGTAAAGCTCAACTCCGGTCTCTTTAACGTGACCCGATTGCTCGTCGCCCAGTAAATTACCACTACCGCGAATATCCATGTCGTGACTGGCAACGGAAAAGCCAACGCCTAGTGAATCGAGATTTTGCATCACCTCCAATTTTTTACGCGAATCTTCCGAAACTTTTTTGCGATTATCGAGCATGAAGTAAGAGTAAGCGCGGACTTTGCCCCGCCCAACCCGACCGCGTAATTGGTAGAGTTGCGACAGGCCAAACATTTCGGCTTTGTAAATAATGATAGTATTAGCATCAGAAACATCGATGCCCGACTCAATGATTGTAGTTGAAAGCAACATGTCGATCTTGCCGTCAACAAAGTCATTCATGATTTTGTCGAGCTGGCTTGGTGCCATTTGGCCGTGGGCGTGAGTGATTTTAATTTCGGGTAGTAAAATTTTTAAGCGCGCTTCCATTTCGTCAATGTCGCGAATTCTTGGTACGACGAAGAAAATTCTGCCGCCGCGATTATGTTCGCGCATTACGGCTTCGCGCACAATTACTGAATCGTAAGGCATTACGAAATTACGAACGGCGAGTCGATCAAGTGGCGGCGTTGAAATTAAACTTAAATCTTTAACACCCGTCAGGGACATTTGTAGCGTGCGCGGAATCGGTGTTGCCGAAAGTGTCAGAATGTGAACTTCATTGCGTAATTCCTTCAAACGCTCTTTCTGAGCCACGCCGAAATGCTGCTCTTCATCAATAATCACTAAACCTAAATTCCTAAATTTAATGGTTTTTTGCAAAAGGGCGTGAGTGCCAATTACAATATTTATTGATCCGCGCTCCAGTTCAAGGCGCGTTTCTTTGGCTTGAGTCGCACCAACAAGGCGCGAAAGTTGAGCAATTTTAATATTAGTTCCGGCAAATCTTTTGACGAAATTTTTGTAATGTTGACGAACCAGTAGGGTGGTCGGCGCAACAATTGCCACTTGCACTGAACCTTGTGAACCCACAACGCTTGCTGCTGCGCGCATTGCTACTTCGGTTTTTCCAAATCCCACGTCACCGCAAATTAGACGATCCATTGGCGAACCTTTGCGCAAATCTTCTTCAACTTCTTCAATGGCTTTGGCCTGATCGTCAGTTTCAACGAAACCAAATTTAACTCTAAACTCGTCGTAAAAATGTTGGTCGGGAACGAAGACGGGTGCCTTTTTAATGTGACGTGCCGCCGCAATGCGTAGTAATTCTTCCGCTGCAACTTTAATTCTTTTTCTAACCTTTTCCTTACGATTTTTCCAACCGGCAACTCCAAGTCGATCGAGCTGAATCAGCGGATTGTCGGCGCCATAACGTGTAATCAAGTTAATGTCGTCAACGGGCACGAAGAGCGTGTCATTACCACCGTACAAAATCTTAATCATGTCGGTCTTAACTCCACCGGCAGTGATGGTGTGAATGCCGTCAAACTTGCCAATACCGTGATCGCGATGCACAACCAGCTCGCCTAGATGAATACTTAAACCTTCATCAATCAACCTTTGCGAAGCGGCTTTGCTGCTTTTTTTGCGTACAACCTTTTCCCCAAAAATCGACTGCTCGCCGATGATCATGAAGTCGGAGGTGTAGAAGCCGAAATGCATTGGAAGCACAAACAACGGACATTTAATATTGTAGTCCGGTAAAATCTTGGCGATGCGCTCTTTGAAACTCTCCGTGAGACAGGCAATGGAAGCCTTCTTGGCGAAGGATTCTGCTACGAACTCTTTCATTAGATCAAATGGATCTTTTTGATTGGTTCTACCTGCAAGCGCAAAATCCGGCACCGGTCTAATTTCCAAATCCAAAATACGCTGATTTTGCTCTGCGGAATCAAACTGACAAAACTGAATTGCAACCTTATCCCCCAGAATCCCCGCCAACTCTTCCGGTGTAAAATACAACAATTCCGGCGACACAGGATTGTAAATAACTCCATCCTTAATCTTCAACTCAGCTACACGCGCTTGGTAATATTCAGTGATTAACTCATTCTTCTTTTTAGCAAAATCAAAAATCTTCTCGTCAAAAAACACCGTCGGTTTTTGTAAATAATCAAAAAAGCTAACCAAATTTTCTTCGTAAAAAAACGGCAGCCAATGTTCCATTCCGTGGTAAGTGCGCATTTCGGAAATGGCAGAGTAAAGCTGGTCATCAATTGCAGCGCCGAAAGTTTGGCGGTATTTTTGGCGGAAATTTTCGACGGTTTTTTTGCTTATTATTACTTCCGAGGCCGGAAGGACTTCCAAGTTTTTTACCTGCTCTTGAGTAATTTGAGTAATCGGATCAAAGACTTTAATGGTTTCAACCACGTCACCAAAAAAATCAACGCGGTAGCCAATTAAGTCTGCCGCTTGCTGCATCACAATGTCAATAATGCCGCCGCGCACCGCAAAATCGCCGACGGTATTGGCACATACTTCGCGCGAGTAACCTTTGCTAACTAAAAAATCAGCAATTTGAGTGAGAGAAATTTTAGTGCCGACATTTAGATAAAGCCCCAAATCCTTGATTTGCTTAGGTGCAACCGTTTTTTGCAAAAGTGCATTTACCGAAGTAATGATGAAGAATTTTTTTCCCGCACTACGAGTGGCAAGGCGGTAAAGAGTTTTGATGCGGTTAGCCAGAATCATCGGCTTGGGCGAGGCGCGATCGTAAGGCAAACAATCCCAAGCGTAAAAGTTTAAAATTTCAAAATCAGGAGCAAAAAACTGAACTTGCTTTTGAATCACCTCCATCTCGGCATCATTAGCCGCAATGTAAACCAGATCAGAATCAGTAAAATTCTTAGCAATTTCCGCTGCTAAAAAACCGTGAGCATCGGCAGGGGTTTTAGTGAGAATGCAAGATTCGCGGATGTGGTGGAGTTTTATTTTGTAGTCCATTTTTTGACTTGTTGCTAAATTATTTTTTAACAGGCGACTTGAACTTAAAGAGTCGCTGACTATTTTGAATTGTAATCCACTCAAGTGGAGGTGGGGGCCTCGGCCTTGAAGCCTTGCGAATCATTGATTTGCAAGGCTTTTTTATTGTCTAAATTTGTAATTGCTACGGTAATTTTTTTATTCCGTAGTCTAAAATTTTTTCTTCAAAGCTAAAAAATTTCTGCTGAGTTTGCAGAATTTTAATTACCTCATCTGAAAAAGTTTTTTTATTTTCAGTGATGTTCCAAAATTCTCCAAAGGCAAATCTTCTAACTGAATGAGTCAGTAAATCAGCGAGTTGTAAGCCTGCAATATTGGCGGCTTTATTTTTTAATTTTAGCTCTTTTGAGGTAATTTGTTGGCTTAAATCTTCTGGTGTTAAATGAGCAGTTCCTTCCTCCATCATTCTTTTAAAATCCTTCTTTAAAAGTCGGTCTTCATTTCCTCCTCTTGCTTCAACCATTACGTCACCAAAAAGGCTTCTTTAGTTTTTAGAAACAGACGGTAGCTCTCTAGAATTACTTCTAAACAATAATGGTAGGGATTTTTGCGCCACTTTGTGTAAAGAGCGCAAAACTCTTTTTTGTCAATGATTGAGCCAATAACTTTAAAATCCCAATCTTGTAAAAAGCTAAGTAAATCGCTGTTAAAAGATTTCTCCAAATTGGGGGAAATGGTGTCCAGTTTTTGGGGGTCATAATAGTTTTCCGAATCTTAACGACTGGTTCAAACTACAGCACCATGGCTTTTTCCTTGAGTTTCGTTATTTCGTATTCTTTGAGCAAAAGATTTTTTTTGTTCTGATTCTGATTTAATCAATGATTCCACGATGGATTCTTTTTCTTCGATTAAATCCTTTCTTGGAATTGACAAAACTTGCCGACGCAAACTGCTGTATTTCTTAATCGCATCTGGAACCTCCGCATCAGTTTCTTTGGCCAAAACTTCCTCAGTAATTTTATGCCACAACTCGCTGCCAACTTCGGGCTTATTATTTTTAATTAACTCAGGCGAAAGCTTGTCTTGCCAGAATTTTCTGATTGTTTGCAAAGTTTGCGGGTCTTTTTTTTCAAGAACTTTGTTACAAATATGCGAGCTTAAATTCTCTATCACCGAAAGTGATACTGTAATATCTTTTGTTTCGGGGTTAAACCTTAAGTTAGCTAAAAAATCACCATCAACGCCGGGATGCCCGATGGTGCCATTTCTGTTAGTTGTCATCGCCAAATGATACATCTCATCACCTTTCATTGATGGGCGGGTGCCTTTTTTATCTTTATCAAGCTTAGCGCCTTTACTATTTTCTCTTATGGTTTTTTTTACTTCTTCATTTTCAAACATTTCTGCCCCCATGTAGCTAGCAGCAAATTTTGCCAGATCTTCCACTGTTGATTTAAAACCTCCGGCAGCACGTGTGTTAGAGCGTGTGTTAAAATTTGTTTCAACCTCGGTATTATAATCATTAAAAACAAAACCTCTTGAGATCTCGGTTTCTGGTTTAGCGTAAAGTTTAAGATGATCCTTTTGAGGATGAGTGTTAGACAATCCATTAGGATCCAGAACTTTGGCTTTTACAACATCATCAAATTTTTGCTTGGTTATAACCTCAATAATCATTGCTGCCAGATCATAACCTAGATTGCTGTAATTATGCTCACCATATTCATTTTCGGTTGGTTTAACCGTGAAGCCAATCACCTCATCCAATTCCAAAGGACGATCTACAACATCCTGCATGTGATTCATGATTTTCTCACCGTCTCTCGCCCCAAGACCGTGCGTATGGTTTAGCAAATTGCGTAAGGTTACTTTAGCGCAATTTTCATCTCCGAATTGATCAAAAATTTTTTCGCATTTGGGAAATTCAATTCTAAGCCCTAGCATAAAGTGACTTAGAGTGGTGTCGATTCCATTTGGAAAATTTTCTGCTTCGCCTCTGGTTATTTCTTCATCCCAAAGTTTTAGCAAAGTAGCGGCGGTAAATTGCTTGGTTATGCTGCCAATTCCACCTATTGTTTCTGCGGTCATCGGCTTGTCAGGATTGTGAAAATCAGCTTGGCCCTGTGTCGTGATCACAGGAATTTCATCTTTGCCACCACACCTATAATAAGTTACCTTTCCCATTACATAGTTTTGCTGCGTTGCTGCGATAAAATCCTGCTGCATTTCTTTTGTTAGTATTGCAGTTAGGGTGGCACTTGCTGCTAAAGACTCGCATGATATTGGTGAAATATGTCCCTGCATATGTTGCATGATCATCGCAACTTTATTTCCCTCTA
>CANGQE010000009.1 GCA_947455845.1 Rickettsiales bacterium | reverse complement strand
ATAAAATACAACGATTAATTTCTTGCAAACTCAGATAAATCAAGGGTTTGGCGGGTGAAGAGTTTTGGATTTAGAGTGGAGTTGGGATTGGGGGGTGGATTTTTAGAGGCGTCCTTAAACTAATCCCCAAACATCTTCTTAACTTCCGCCATTGTCAGATTCTTCCCACTTTGTTCACAACGCAATTCAACAATTTTAGTCACCACCAAAGCCGCTTCGTAGCTGCGATCAATATTGTCAGCAATAAAATCAATGATCTGCTTAGAAACTTTAAGTTGACGACGTGAAAAGCCTTTAGCCAGAAGTTGTTTAATTGAGTCGTGAGTAGGGTTTCTAATCTCAGCCGAGAAAACATTTTTCAAACGTGAATTCAAATCTTTCAACTGAGTTTGGGGATTTCCTCGAGAAGTTAGAATTAAAAAAGCGCCTGCCTCAAAAGCAGAATTTATCACCCGTAAAAGCAGCTCTTCATCTTTTATTTCACCAATATCTTCTAAAATATAAAAATGGTTTAGAGAGAAAAACCTGACTAAATTTATTTCAGAAATTTTCTCCTTATCTAGAAACTCTGCTTTAAATTTTTTAGCAAAAATATGCAGCAAATGGGTTTTGCCGGATGCGGCTTCACCCTTAACCAACAAGGATGGGTAAAGGGAGCGGTTAAAATTATCTTGAACAAAAAACTTCTTTAAAAATCTCACCGCGCTAACATTTTCTTCGAGATAAAGAAAATCTTCTTCGCGAAAAAAATCAGTTTGGATATTATCCTGAAATGGGAAGGAAAGTTGAGACAAAATAAAATTATTCAATAACTTTCGGGACTGCAAAATAGCCGTATTTAGCATCTTTTGCATTTTTTAAAACTTCTTCCGCAATATTACCGTCAGAAATTTCATCCTTGTTAAGACGTAACGCCTCATCAAAGATATTAGTTAATGGTTCAACATTGTCGGTATTGACTTCTTGTAAATTTTCGACCCAGCCGATGATGCTTCCTACTTGTCTAGCCAGTTCTTCGCGATCTCCTTCGGCTATTTCAATTCTTGCTAAACGAGAAGCTTTTTTAATATCTTCTTTGGTAACGTTGGACATGTTTCGCTCTTTTTAAATATTAAATAAATTTGTGACAATTTTTAGAAATTCAGACCAATTAAATCAAGCTTTGTTACCGAAAGGTCGTCTAATGGGACTAGATGTTGGCACCAAAAGAATTGGCCTCGCAGTCTCTGACGAATCAAGATTTATTGCGACACCAAAATTAATTATTAATCGCCTCAGTAATTTAAAAGATTTTGAGAAAATTAAAAAATTTATCGAGGAAAATTTGATTGTCGGAATTGTGATTGGCAGGCCTGTAAATATGGATGGCAGCCAGATTGTAATGACGGAATTTTGCGAAAGATTTGCTAAGAATTTTGACGATTTTTTAGAAAATAAATTGCCGATTTTTCTTTTTGAAGAAAGGTTGAGTAGCTTTTCAGCTAGGGATGTCAATGTTTCAGAGCTATCGCGAAAAAAAAATAAATTTGTCGACGACATTGCGGCAAGTTTTATTTTGCAGCACTTTGTAGAGCAGTTAACATTTAACAATTAGCAATTAACAGCCTCGCTGGTCGAGCGGAGTCGAGACCCTCTTTATGTTCAGCTCTTTTGCATCTGCAGCAGGAAGCTCTAGATGGTCTCGACTCCGCTCGACCAGCGGGTTTTTTTTGAATTACTAACTATTAACTGCCCCTAACGCCCGCACCAAATCCCCAATCATCCTTTCATCATGCAGTGGCGTAATTGTAATGCGCAGCCGCTCATCTCCAATCGCTACCGTCGGATAATTAATGTGCTGAACGTAAATATTAAACTCTTCTAGTAAGCGCTGTGAAATTGCTCTGGCCTTAGCTGCATCACCAATCTTCACCGAAATAATGTGCGAATTATTTGGCACAATTTCTACGGCAATTTTCTGCAATTCACTTTTTAATTTCGCCACATTTTGCTTCATTTTTTGGCGCTCAAATTGACTGGTGCGCAAATGGTTAACATTGGCCCGAGTAGCGGCAGCAATCACCGGCGGCAAGGCTGTAGTAAAAATAAATCCCGAAGCAATTGAACGAATCGCGTCAATAATTTCTGATTTACCGGCAATGTAACCACCAATCGTTCCGAAAGATTTAGCAAAAGTTCCTTGAGTAATATCAATGCGATCGGATAGGCCCAGCTCTTCACAAAGACCACCACCGCTCTCGCCGTAAATTCCAACGCCGTGAACTTCATCAATGTAAGTTAGAGCCTGATATTTTTTGGCCAGATCAGTAATTTCCAAAACTTTTCCAAAGTCACCATCCATTGAATAGACTGACTCGAAGATGATTATTTTAGGATGATTGAGCGGATATTTTTTCAGCAATTCTTCCAAATGCTCCACATCATTGTGACGGAACACCTGCTTTTCGAGACGACTATTTCTAATGCCGGTAATGATTGAAGCGTGATTTTTTTGGTCGGAAAAAATTACCAGATCGGGAATTATTTTTGCCAAAGTTTGAATGGTAGCATCGTTAGCGACGTATCCGGAGACGAAAGTCAGCGCCGCTTCTTTTTGGTGTAATTTTGCCAATTCTTTTTCTAATTCCACTACCGGATGGTTAGTTCCAGAAATATTACGCGTACCCCCAGCACCAACACCGTAGCACTTTAAAGCCTTGATTGCCTCTTCAATTGCCCCAGCATTTTGACCCATTCCTAAATAATCATTGGAACACCAAACCACAATTTTTTGGCCATTTTTATTATTGATCGCGTAAGGAAAATCGCCGCAAATCCGTGAAATATTTAAAAATTCACGGTAACGATTTTCGCCTTGGAGGCGCGTGATTGCTTGTTTAAAATAGTCTAACATGGAATCTCAAAAGTTGGTTGCTTTTTGCTACGGTTGCGTCGCGGCATTACAATAATAACGCCGCATAAAATCACCAGTGATCCGACGACTACCCAGAAATCAATCACTTCACCAAAAGCAAAATAAGAAATTATTGCCGTGAAAATTAGGCGGGTGAAATCGAAAGGTTGCACTACCGAAAGCTCAGTTTTGGCGTAAGAATTGGAAATGCAAATATGAGTTGCGTTAGAAACTAATCCAAGCAAAGCAAAACAACAAAAACTTTCAAAGTTTAGTGGCTGCAGATGAGGTAGCGCAAAAGGAATTGAACCAATCAACATCACGAGGGACATATATGCCACAATGGTTTGCGGCTTTTCGGTTTTAGTCATTACCTTGATGATGATGTTAGAAATAATCCACAAAATCACTGAGGCAAATGAGTAAAAATAAGCGTTATTAAATTCTTTAAAGCTGGGACGTAGGATGATTAAAATTCCTAATAGGCCAACTAGGCAGGCAATCCAAGTGTGAGATTTTACTTTTTCTTTTAAGAAAATAACCGCCACCACCGTAGTTAAAATCGGAATGATAAAACTGATTGAAACCGCTTCCGATAAAGGCAATACTGTGACCACGTGAAACCAGATCAGCATTGATGCTAAACCGTTAATTCCTCGAAAAATATGAAGTTGGATTCTATTGGTGTGTAATACACTTTTGTAATTGTGAATTATTTGCGGCATAAAAAATAATAAGCCAAAAAAATTGCGCACCATTACGATGAAAAAGATGTGGAATTCGGTGGAGAGATATCGCACTAACACGATTAAAACCGAAGCAAAGAAGCAGGCTAAGATGGCGTAAATAATGCCTTGGGAATTGTTGTTTAATTTTTTAAAAAATGGCATTTGGTTGTGATTGTGGGCAAGCTGAAGTTAACAGTTAACAATTATCAATTAACAGTTGGAGGGCTCAAATGTTAATTGATAATTGCTAACTGTTAACTGATTCCCTGATAAAACTTCACCGCTTCGCGGTTTGAAGTAATACGATTAAAATTAATCGACTCAATAAAAATACCTTCCAAAGAACGCGCTCGCGACAAAGCAACATAAGCTTGCCCTGGACTAAAAACGTCAGATAAATCACAAGAAATTTTATCCAAAGTTAGACCTTGCGATTTGTGAATAGTCATGGCCCAAGCCAGAATCAACGGTACTTGACTAACTCCGGCTTCGGTAAACATCATTTTTCTCTCATCGTCAAATTTTTCAATCAACCATTCTTCGGGTGCGATTGTTAGAATTTTGCCATTAGAAAATTCAATGACGGGGTATGATTTTTTGGAGGAGAAATCGCGCACGATTCCTAAAGATCCGTTAATAATTCCTTCTTTTTGGTAAGTATTTTTAATCATCATCACTTGAGCTCCGACCTTTAGTCTCAAGAGTTGCTGCGCCATACAATTTTTTTTCAAAAACTCAGCGCGATCAGGAGAGCCAAAATATTCAGCTTGATGCACCACTTCTTGGCGCGGAATTTTCTTGAGTTCTTCTTCGTTAATTTTTTCTACTTTAACATTGTGCGTAGTTAGAATTGTCGGCTTAATGGCACAATTATCATCCTTGGCTTTTAACCTTGATTCTAAAGCTTCGCGATCACTCTCATCAAGCTTGCCGAAGCGCAAATTATTAAGAATTTTAATAAATTTTTGGTCGGACTGGCGGAAAATTTCTTCGAGCGCAAATATTTCTAAATCAAGGCTTTTCCAGATTTCAGATTCAAAAGAAAAATTAAAATTCTGCCCGCTGCGATTGATCGGCGGCAATTGCAGAAAGTCACCAAACAACAAAATTTGCAAACCTCCCATTGGCGCATTATTTTCGCGCACGCGCCGGAAAACCTGATCCAAAATTTCCAAAACTTCCGCAGAAATCATTGAAATTTCGTCAATCGCCAATGCCCGCGCTTGCTTGATTTTGCGTCTGACGCGACTGAGCTTGGGAGTAAAAATATTTTCAACAATTTGGTCAATCGGCATATTAGCTAGACCGATTCCTGCCCAAGAGTGAATTGTAGCACCGCCAATATTAACCGCTGCAATTCCCGTGCTGGCTGTTACTTCTAGACCAAGATGGCTGTAGTTTCTTTTGAGAAAGCTAAGGAGATAAGATTTGCCACTACCGGCACCGCCAGTAATGAAAATATTTTTACCGGCTTCAAATGATTGAATGACTAGTTTTTGTTGATTCGAAAGTAAGGAGAAATCTGGAGAGTGGGGAGCGGTGATTGTCATTGGGGATATCTGTATAGGAACTCCCTTCCGACAAGGAAGGGAGTCGCTATTTAACTTTATTTTTTAGCTCTAAGTGCGGCAACTTTTTCTTTTAAAGATCCAAGATCTAAAGCTCCGGGAATTAACTCTTCGCCGATAACGAATCCTGGAGTTCCGTTGATACCGATAGATCCACCAAGTACCAAGTTACTTTGGATCGCAAGGGCGAATTTTTCTTTATCGTTTTTGATAGCTTCTTCTAATTTTGCCATATTAACACCGGCGGTTTTAGCAGCTTTCATTGCGGCTTCGTGACCTCTGTCGTTAGAATGCATCAAAGCTTCATGAAACTTTCTGTAAGATGATGGTTCAACTGAATTTACCGCAAGAGCAATGATTGCCATTTCGGTAGAAGGAACTCCAAGAATTGGGAATTCTTTGTAAACAACTCTAACTTTTTTGTCTTCTTTCAAAAGCTCTTCAACTGTTGTTTGGGCTTTTTTGCAATAGCCGCAAGCATAGTCAAAAAATTCTACAATCGTTACATCGTAACCGGCAGGAGCATATTGTGGTGACATCTTGTCATTATATAGCTCTTCTTGTTTGTTAACGATATTTTTTTGAGCATCTTTCATTTGCTCTTCGTTAGCTTGTTTTTGCAATTTAGTAACTGATCCGACAATTGCTTTTGGATTGGCTGCGATCCATTTAGCAACTACAGCTTCAACATCTTCAACGTTTTCTACTTTTTGACCTTTATCAATTCCGCTTGGATTAATTTCTTCAGCAGAATCCGCCTGTTTTGCCGCTTCTTCAGCAGTTTTAGAATCGGAGTTTTTGTTACCGAGGAAGGAATAAGCTCCACCAACAATAAGAAGAACCGCAGCTACAACAATGATTGGTTTAAGAAAAGATGGCTTATCGCCAAAGTTTTTATTGATAAATGACATAGGAAAAATTGAGTTGGAATTTTTAACAAGAAGGCCAGAAAATATGCAGGTATTGACCGACCAGCATTAAATTAATTATCATTTGAAATGCAACTTGAAAACACGTTTTTAGCGCAACCAAATTTCTTGATAGAAAATGGTTACAAGAATTTACTTTGCGCCGGAATTGATGAAGCTGGTCGAGGTCCCCTTGCTGGACCTGTTGTTGCCGCTTGTGCAATTTTAAATCGCATGGATTACCCCGCTGAAATTAATGATTCTAAAAAGTTGTCCAGAACCCAGCGTCAGAAAATTTTTTTGATGTTAAAAGCCAAAGCAAAATGGGGAGTAGGAATAGTCGACGAAAAAATCATTGATGAAATCAATATTTTACAGGCCACAAAACTAGCCATGCTGCGTGCTTTCCTTGATTTACAGAAAAAATATCAGATTTTTCCACAGGTAATTTTAGTTGACGGCAATTTTATTCCTTTTGTAAAACAAGATAAAATCGGCGAGATTATTTCTGTAATTAAAGGTGACCAGAAAAGCCTTTCGATTGCTGCCGCATCAATCATTGCCAAAGAAACTCGTGATGAAATTATGAATGGATTACATCAGAAATATTCGCACTTTGGTTTTGATCGTCACGCCGGTTACGCCACCAAATTTCATATTGAGAAAATTCAAGAATTTGGAATTTGTGAAGTTCATCGCAAGTCTTTTGAACCAATAAAATCAATGCTTAATGCAAATTATTAAAGAATCAGATCTCAATTCCGTTGATCTTGCTTGCGACTTTTTAGCTGCCGGAAAAATAATTGCCTTTGCCACTGATACAGTTTACGGACTTGCTGTCGACGCCTCTAATTCTAATGCTGTAGAAGCTTTATACAAACTTAAAAAGCGCGACGAAAAAAAGCCGATTGCAATTTTTGTTAAAGATTTAGAGGCAGCAAAAAAAATATTTTTCTTCGACGAAATATCGACGAAACTTGCCACAAAATTTCTTCCCGGAAGCTTAACTTTAGTTCTGGAAACAAAAGCCGAAGCCGTCTCAGGATTAGCCTTAAACTTAAACCAAAATAATAATAAATTTTTAGGATTTCGCGTTATTGACAATGACTTTATTCAAAATTTACTTAAAAAATTTGACGGAATTCTGGCAGTAACCAGCGCCAACGAATCATCTCAAAAATCAGCTCGAAGCGCTGAAGAAGTAGAAAAATATTTTAAATATTCCCAACTTGATTTATTGATTGACGGCGGAATTTCTAAACAGGAAACTGCCTCCACCGTTGTCAAAATTACCGATGGCAAAGTAACAATTCTTCGCCAAGGCTTAACAAATATTGCAGATTATGAAAATTGTTGAATTGGTTCGCCATCCTTTGGTCAAAACCACAGGGATTGTATTGATTCTTTATTTCGCATTATTTTCTAACAAGGAAAACCCAAACTCTCTTGGCAATCGCTTATCTAAAGACAGAATCAAACAAAATTTAGGAGAAGTGCAGGAAAGAAGTAAATTCATCGTTACTAATGTTAAGAAAGCCCAACAACTGGCTAAAGAGAAAGAATTAGAACAGCAGGAAGAAGCGACAAGAATAGGCCCCATTATTATTGAAGATTTCAAGCCCGGCGCCGGAGAAAAAGTGGCGGCTTGTGGAGATCGCGTGACTATTATTTATGGTCTTTACAGCAAAAATGGTAAACTATTAGAATTTGTAAATCCTAAAACACTAGTTATCGGCAATAATGAAATTCCTACTCTGGAAAAAAATATTGTTGGTATGAAACAATATGGTATCCGTAACATAAGCACTACTGCCACTTTTACCGCCTCTCACACCAACGACCAAACATTAGCCGGATTTATAAAATCTTATGGCACGATAAGATATCAGGTGACACTTTTATCTTTTCAAAAATCTCCGAAAAAAACGACAATCTCTTGCGAATAATTAATTCCGCCACTCATGAAAAAGTCTCATAATTCACTAACTAAATTCCTTTACGATTACTTACCCTTAATCGTCTTCTTTGCCTGCTACAAACTTGCCAAAACTCCCAACCCATTAGTCACTGCAACCATTTACATGATTGTCACCACCTTTGCCGCTCTAATAATATCATACATTCTAACCAGAACAATTCCGATGGTTGCGCTGGCTTCTGGCGCCATTCTAGCTGTTTTTGGAGGATTGACCATCCTTTTAGAAAATGACATTTTCATCAAGATCAAACCAACTATTATTAATCTACTTTTCGCAGCAATTTTATTTTACGGTTATTTCGCCAAGAAACCTCTTCTATCTTACCTTTTAGGCGAACAAATTAAAATGAGCGATCAAGCTTGGCTTGCTCTATCTCTGCGCTGGGCGGGAGTTTTTATATTTCTAGCCTTACTAAATGAAATTATTTGGCGAAATTTTTCGACCGACTTCTGGGTACAATTCAAAGTATTCGGCATGATGCCCATCTCACTGATTTTCACCCTTTCACAGGTACCGTTTATGATTCGAGAAATGAAGAAAATTAGCAGTTAACATTTAGCAATTAACATTGCCCCAACCCGCATCAACACTAGTAGCAAACTGCAGCCTGTTAATTGATAATTGTTAACTGTTAATTGATTTGTAGCCACTTAAGGCCGCCCTTAAGTGGCGGGTTGAAGAAGCTCCTAAAATCACTTTAGCGATTTTAATAAGCCATTATCGTCACAACATCTGAATAGCTAACATCTTCTACCATCACCGCCGTCACGTGATCCTTATCGGCTTTTTTAACAACGCCCACCAACAATCCGGGTGGTAAAGTATCACCGTCTCCTGACGTAAAAATCCAATCACCGGCAGCGATTGTATGATTTTTTGGTAAATATAAAAGCTCCATTGAGCCACTACCATTTCCGGCAAGAATACCTCTGGCTCTGGCTTTGGAAGTGATGATCGGAATTCTGGAAATAGCGTCATTAAGCAAAATTAAACGTGATTTATTTTCACTAACTTCGGAAATTCTACCGATCACACCGCGATCACCCGTAACAATACTACCTTCTTTAATATCACGATTCAAACCGGCATCAATAAAAAGTTGTTGATTAAAAAGCTGATGCGATCTGCCGATAATTTTGGCAACTTTAAAATTAGAACTTTTTGAAGAGACGAAGTTCAGGATTTTACGCAGCTCACGATTTTCCTGATAAACATTAATCGATTTTATCTCAAAAGACTGTAGCTTAGCGAGATCTTCTTTTAAAGCCTCATTCTCTCTCTTGGCTTCAACTAAATCGTGGAAATCAGTAAAAAGATTAATGGCAATATTAAAGGGGAAGGCAGCAAATTTTACGATCGGAATTGAGACATTAACAAATTGGAAGGATACATCTTTGGAAAAATCGCTGTTAACCTTAGAAACGATTAAAAGGATTACGCACAAAAAACTAAAAAACACAGTTTCGATTTTTTTAAAAACCAAATCTAAACTGTGTTTAACGCTATAATTGACGCTGGTTCTGGTGAAATTTAAATATTGCTTCATTGAAGTTGAGCGCCGCTGTTAATGACTACGAAATTAATCTTGTCTGAATAAAGTTGCTCTAAACATTTTGGTATTTTCAAGAACTTTACCACAACCGTTTACTACACAAAGCAAAGGATCTTCAGCAACAAAAACTGGTAAGCTAGTTGCTTGTCTAATTACGTAATCAAGATTTTTTAGTAGCGCACCACCACCACTTAGAACGATTCCACGTTCAACAATGTCAGAAGAAAGTTCAGGTGGAGTGCATTCAAGAGCAACTTTAATTGCATCGATAATTTGCTCAACCGGCTCCATCAAACTTTCCGCGATTTGTTTCTCGGTTAGAATCATTTCTTTTGGAATACCATTGGAAAGATCGCGACCTTTAACTTCAATAGTTGCGCCGTCTCCTTCTAGAGGAGAACAAGCTGCACCAATATTCTTTTTAATTCTTTCTGCAGTTGATTCACCGATCAATAAATTGTGGTAACGTCTGATGTAAGAAATAATTGCTTCATCCATTTTATCGCCACCAACACGCACAGATCTTGAATAAACAATACCACCAAGAGAAAGAATACCAACTTCTGTAGTGCCACCACCAATATCAACAATCATTGAACCTGTAGGTTCAGTAACAGGAAGATTAGCGCCAATTGCAGCAGCCATTGGTTCTTCGATCAAATAAACTTCATTAGCACCTGCACCTTCTGCGGCATCTTGGATCGCTCTTCTTTCAACAGGAGTTGAGCCTGACGGAACGCAAATAATCACCAAAGGTCCTAACCAACTTTTAGTTTGGTTAACTTCGCGAATAAAATGCTTAATCATTTCTGCCGCTACTTTGAAGTCAGCAATTACGCCATCTTTAAGTGGACGAATGGCATCAATTTTGGCTGGGGTTCTACCTAACATCATTTTGGCAGTATTACCAAAAGCGCAGGGAACCATTTTTCCATTTTCATTAAGGACCGCAACCACTGACGGCTCATTAAGCACCACGCCTTGACCGCGCACATAAACCAACGTATTGGCAGTACCCAAATCGATTGCGATATCTTTTGACGAAAGTGAGAAAAATTTTGAGAAAAACACTAGATACTCTCCAAAAAAATTAATTATTTAAGACTCACACAAAACTGTGAGCCCTAACTTATCTAAACAGTTAATGTATGCTATTGCTGAAGCGGTTAACACATCCGTGTCCGCACCATTAGAACTAAAAATTCGATTATTTTGCTTCAATCTTACGGCGACAGTAGCTTGAGCATCAGTTCCTTCCGTAACCGCTTGGACCTGATATAACTCAAGGCTGGCATTATGTGGAATCAACTTACTGATAGCATTAAAAATTGCGTCTACTGGACCGTCTTTCGAGCGGAAATTAGTCTCGACCTCATCATTGTCAATTTTTATTTTAACCTTTACTGAAGCCTCTTCACCAGTACCACATTTAACTTCCAAACTAACTAAACTGTAACGTGCTTTTTTATTAACGATTGAATCGTCAACTAGAGCAACAATATCTTCTTCTAAAATCTCTTTTTTCTTGTCGGCCAATTCTTTAAATTTCTTAAAGGCTTCAGCAAGCATTTCTTCCGATAAATCGTAGCCAATTTCCTTAAGACGATCCTTAAAGGCAGCACGTCCTGAAAGCTTTCCTAACACTAAAGATGATTTTTCCAAACCTACCGATTCCGGCGTCATTATTTCGTAAGTTTCACGGTTTTTTAGAACGCCATCTTGATGAATTCCACTCTCATGAGCAAAGGCATTTGCACCGACAATTGCCTTATTATATTGCACTTGAAAACCGGTAATACTGGCGACTAATTTGGAAATTCTGGTAATCATCGTGGTGTCGACTCCTGTCTCAATTTGGTAAAAATCACCACGAGTTTTGATTGCCATTACAACTTCTTCCAAAGCCGCATTTCCGGCGCGCTCACCAATACCGTTAATAGTGCATTCAATCTGCCTCGCACCTGCGCGCATTGCCGCCAAAGAGTTTGCAACCGCCATTCCCAAATCATTGTGACAATGGCTGGAAATTATGGCTTTGTCGATATTGGAAACGTTATTTTTAATCGCTAAAATTAAATCGTAATATTCATCAGGAGTGCTGTAGCCAACAGTGTCAGGAATGTTTACCGTGTTAGCTCCGGCCTTAATTGCTGCTTCAATTGCTTTAAATAAAAAATCACGATTTGAACGAGTTGCATCTTCAGGCGACCAATCAACTTCCGGACATAAATTACGTGCCAAAGAAACGCTTTCTTGAATCGCATTTAAAACCTGACCTTCATCCATTTTCAATTTGAATTTCATGTGAATTGGTGAGGTAGCAAGAAAAGTGTGAATACGAGGGCGTGCTGCCGGCCTAACAGCTTCCGCTGCTCTTTCAATATCAATTTTTTTAGCGCGGGCCAAACCACAAACTGTCGAATTTTTAATAGTTTTAGCGATTTTATTTACCGCTTCAAAATCACCATTTGAGGCAATCGGAAACCCCGCCTCAATAACATCCACCCCCATTTTTTCGAGAGTTTTAGCAATCAATAATTTTTCTTCTAAATTCATCGTAGCCCCAGGAGCCTGCTCCCCGTCACGCAAAGTTGTGTCAAAAATGATTACTTTTTCTTTTGCCATTTTTTAAAGATTTTTTGTTGGAAGTTAGAAAAACAAAATACAAATTTATGCGGTTAAATGTAAAGTTAACAGTTAACAATTAGCAATTAACAGTTGTTAGTTTGTTTGCCCTTCTCCCCACTCACTCCAACTGTTAATTGCTAATTACTAAATGTTAACTGATTTTAAAAATGCTTAAAAAAAACGACATTGTTGACGTAGTTTCCTTAGGAACCGCCTGCACTTTTGAAGAAATTGAAAAAATCAAAAATTTCATTAATAAAATTAGACTCACTCCCAGAGTTATTTTCGAAGAAAATCTTACTTTAAAAAAACCAGTAACTCACGAATTTCCTTCTTTCTCAGGCTTTGAAAGATTCCAACAATTTAAAAATTGCGCCCTTAGCAAAGATTCAAAAATAATCTGGTGCTCCCGCGGCGGCTACGGTAGTGCCGAAATTTTGCCATTTTTAAGAACACTGGAAAAACCCAAACAGAAAAAGATTTTCATTGGCTTTTCTGACATTTCTTCACTAAATAATTTTTTAATTGAAGAATGGAATTGGCAAGTACTCAGCGCTCCAATGCTAGCTCAAATTGTTTTAAATAAAGTTTCGAAAAAATCTGAAACAGCGATTTTAAATTTAATTTTCGGAAAAACCAAAAATCTTGAATACCAGCTAAATTCAATCATTCCCGCTACCAAAGAAATTACCGCGATCATTACCGGTGGTTGCCTTAGCGTTCTTGCTGGCCAATTCGGCACCCAAGATCAAATTAATTGGCAGAATAAAATTTTATTTCTTGAAGATGAGGGTGAAGACGGCGAAAGACTGGACCGCTACTTCAATCAACTAACTCAGATTATTTCCGAACAAAAAAAATACCCCAAAGCAATTTTGTTAGGCAATTTTTTAGAAGCCAATCCGCACGGTACTCCCAAAGCAAAAAACATTAAAATGGCGATTAAACTATTTGCCGAAAAATTGTCAGAAAATAATTTAGCAATTCCTCTATTCGAAGAAAAATCCAAATGCTTGGGACACTCTAAAAATATGCTACCGCTAGTTTTAGGCGAAGAAGCAACAATTACACTTGATGAAGATTTAATTCAGCGCGTAACCCTCTTTGACAATTGCTAAAGCAATCGTCAAAGGAGGCTTAACCAATATATTTACGACAGAGAAAATTTTGATTTGTTTTTTCCCACGTAATTTCTAAAAAGCCGCTCCTTCATTTTCACACAAAGCACATTCTAAACATGACTACCAAATCAGAATCAAAAAACATGACCATCAATTTCGGCCCGCAACACCCTGCTGCACATGGTGTTTTGCGTTTGGTTTTGGAAATGGATGGTGAAGTAGTTACCCGCGCCGACCCACATATTGGGCTTCTGCACCGTGGTACTGAAAAATTGATTGAATATAAAACTTACTTACAGGCCGTACCTTATTTTGATCGCCTTGATTATGTTTCGCCAATGTGCCAAGAGCACGCTTACGCTTTATCTGTTGAAAAATTATTAGGCTGCCAAATTCCTTTGCGCGCTCAATATATTCGCGTTTTATTTTCTGAAATTACTCGCATTCTAAATCACATCATGGCCATAACCACACAGGCTCTTGACGTGGGAGCGATGACACCGCTGCTTTGGTTATTCGAAGAACGCGAAAAAATGATGGGATTTTATGAAAAAGTTTCAGGTTCGCGCATGCACGCAGCCTACATCCGTCCGGGTGGAGTTAGCCAAGATATGCCCAAAGGTTTGCTTGAAGAAATCGCTGCTTTCGCTGAAAACTTTCCAAAATGCATCGATGATTTAGAGTCGCTTCTAACTGAAAACCGCATCTTCAAACAACGTATGGTTGAAGTCGGCATTGTTTCTAAACAACAAGCTTTAGATTGGGGATTTTCTGGCCCAATGATTCGCGGCTCAGGAATTGCTTGGGATTTACGCAAATCTCAACCTTACGAAACTTACGCTGAATTAGATTTTGATGTTCCAATCGGCAAAAACGGTGATTCTTACGACCGTTATTTAATCCGCGTTGAAGAAATGCGTCAGTCAGTAAAACTCATCAAACAATGTGTCGAAAAAATGCCTTCCGGCGCGACCGTTACTGACGATCCAAAAATTGCCCCACCAAAAAGATCGGAAATGAAACATTCAATGGAAGCAATGATTAACCATTTCAAGCTTTTCACCGAAGGTTATCACGTTCCGGCAGGCGAAGCTTACGCCGCAGTTGAAGCCCCTAAAGGCGAATTCGGCGTTTACATAATTTCTGACGGAGGCAATAAACCACATCGTTGCCGCGTTCGCGCACCGGGATTTGCTCACTTGCAAGGCTTGGAATTCATGGTCAAAGGTCACATGCTCGCCGACGTGGTTACCGTAATTTCAACTCAAGACATCGTTTTTGGAGAGGTGGATAGGTAGACAGTTATCAGTTAACAATTAGCAATTAACAACTCTACCCACTGCTAATTGTTAAATGATAATTGTTAATTAATTGACATTTGTATTTTTACCAATAATTTGCGCCGCCTTCTTCAAAATAGGATCAAGCATTTCAGCTCCTAAAATCATTAATTCACACTAACAGAAAGGATCAGATGAAAATCTACAACTCGCTTAAATCTGCCAAAAAAAGAGATAAAAACTGTAAAGTAGTACGCAGAAAAGGCCGTCTTTACGTAATCAACAAAGTAAATCCAAGATTTAAAGCACGTCAAGGATAGTTCCAATTCACCTCGTAGTCGCGGGGTGAGTTCTATTCGTCATGCGCTTAGTAAATTCGCATGACACCCTCTTTGTAGTAGTCTTTTCTTCTCGCTGATGTCCTTAACTTCCAACAAAATTAGAATCGGTACCAGAGCTAGCAAGCTTGCTCTGGCACAGGTTGCAGAAGTTCACCTTCTTCTCGCCCCTCACCTTCAGAATCTAGAAATCGAAATAGTTCCAATCACTACTTCCGGCGACAAAATTCAAGATCGCAATTTATCTGAAATTGGTGGTAAAGGCCTGTTCATTAAAGAATTAGAGGAAGCCTTGGTTCAAAAGAAAATTGACATCGCTATTCATTCAGCCAAAGACGTTCCACCAATGCTTGATGACAGAACTCATCTAGCCGCCTTCACTGAAAGACTTGATGCGCGCGATTGCCTGATTTCTAAAAAATATGCTTCACTAAAAAAATTACCTAAAGGCGCCGTAGTTGGCACTTCATCCCCACGTCGTAAAGCAATTTTATT
>CANGQE010000008.1 GCA_947455845.1 Rickettsiales bacterium | reverse complement strand
GTAACTATCGGGCCGGCAATTGAGCACGGATTTTTCTACGATTTTGCCCGTAAAGATCCTTTTGCTTTGGAAGATTTAGAAAAAATAGAAAATAAAATGCGCGAAATTTCTAAGCGCGATGAAACCTTGGTGCGTGAGGTCTGGAAGCGCGATGACGCTGTAAAGTTTTTTGAATCAATCGGTGAAAAATACAAAGCTGAAATCATTTCTTCAATTCCGTCCGATCAAGATATTTCTTTGTACCGTCAGGGCAATTTTATTGACCTGTGTCGCGGTCCGCACGCCCCTTCAACTTCTCATGTTAAGCATTTTAAATTGATGAAACTTGCTGGAGCTTATTGGCGCGGTGATTCCAACAATGAAATGCTACAAAGAATTTACGGTACTGCTTGGGAAAGCGAAGAAAGTTTGAAAAATCACCTCCACATGTTGGAAGAAGCGGAAAAAAGAGATCACCGTAAAATCGGTCGGGTAATGGATTTATTTCATACTCAAGAAGAAGCGGCGGGATCAGTATTTTGGCATCCGAAAGGCTGGGTAATTTACCGCGAAATTGAAAATTACATTCGTGCTAAACTGGAAAGAAGTGATTACGTGGAAGTAAAAACTCCGCAAATGGTCGATCGTATTTTATGGGAAAAATCAGGTCACTGGGAAAAGTTTCACGAAAATATGTTTGTGGTGGAAAGCGAAGAGCGCACGCTTGCAATCAAGCCTATGAACTGTCCGTGCCACGTTCAGATTTTTAACCAAGAGCTAAAATCTTACCGTCAATTGCCGTTGAGAATGGCAGAATTTGGAAGTTGCCACCGTAACGAACCTTCAGGTTCATTGCACGGAATTATGCGCGTACGTTCTTTCACGCAAGATGACGCTCATATTTTCTGCGAAGAACATCAGATTAATTCCGAAACAGTAGCTTTTTGTGAATTGCTTAAAGAAGTTTACCAAGATTTCGGTTTTGAAAATGTGAAGGTAAAATTTTCAACTCGACCGGAAAAACGTGCCGGTTCAGATGCTACTTGGGACAAAGCTGAAGCTGCACTTGCCGAAGCTGTAAAAGTTGCAGGACTTGATTGCGAAATAAATCCGGGAGAAGGCGCTTTCTACGGCCCTAAACTTGAATTCACCTTGGTTGACGCCATCAAGCGCGAATGGCAATGCGGAACTTTGCAAGTAGATTTCATTCTACCGGAAAGATTAGACGCTAGCTACGTTGCTCAAGACGGCACCAGAAAACGCCCTGTAATGTTGCACCGCGCAATTCTAGGAAGTTTCGAAAGATTTATCGGCATGTTAATCGAAAACTATGCCGGAAAATTCCCATTGTGGTTAGCTCCAACTCAAATGGTTGTAGCCACAATTACCAACGATTCTGATGAATACGCCAAAACAATTATTGAAACTCTAAAAGCCAACGGATTCAGAGTAGAAGCTGATCTAGACTCACAAAAAATCAACTACAAAATACGTGAACATTCTTTGAAGAAGGTTCCTTACATTCTGGCAGTTGGTAAAAAAGAAGCAGAAATCGGCTCGGTTTCAGTAAGAAAATTTGGTGAAGAAAGTCAGAAAGTAATGTCTGTTGCTGAGTTTGTGGCAATGGCGAAAGAGCAGGTTGAAAACAGGAAGTAAATTTAGGATTCGAGTATGTGTGCACTGGACCCCGTCGTGAAGACGGGGTGATAATCTTTAGATTGCCCGCAGGAACAATGCTTTAGCATTGCTCTCCTACTCTTAATTTGTCACCCCGTCTTTACGACGGGGTCCACCGTGAAACAAGGTGGTTACATAAATGTAAATTTAAATCTTACACACATGAAGCAAATCAAAACAATCCTTCCTTATTTACTCTCCCCAATCCTAACCCTTCTCGCTTTAACTTTTTTCCTAGAATTGTGGCAAGTTGATCTGGCTTTGCCGATTTTTAGTTATGATGGCGGTGATGGGTTTTTTAGTGAGTTTGAGGCTAAGGTGATTATTGATGAAGGGTGGTTTTTTACTAATCGTTTTATTGGGTTTCCGCAGGATTTAGATCAATTTAATCTTTACGATTTTCCTCTCCAAGCTGACTCATTTAACTTTCTGATTTTTAAGTTTTTTTCTTATTTTACTTCCAACCCATTTTTGGTAATAAATTGCTTTTTTATTACCGGTTTTATTTTGATTCCGACCTTGTCATTTGTGGTTCTACGCAGTTTTGGAATTAGCAGTTTTTCAGCGGTAGTTATCAGCGTTTTATACGCCTTCATTCCTTATCATATTTATCGCAATACGGCGCATTTGTTTTTGGGGAATTATGCAGCGATTCCACTAATTGTGATGGTGGCTTTGTGGATCATGGCGGATAAAATCCAGTTCATTGCGGTGAATCAAAAACAACAATTTTGCGTCAAGCCCAACCGCTCTTTTTTTATTGCTTTGGCAATTTGTCTTTTTGCCTCAACTACTGGAATTTATTACGCTTTTTATGCCTGCATTATTTTTACTTTTGCATGGTTTTTGCGAGGCTTAAAAGAAGGTTTATTCTTTGATCGTAAGAGCTTTTCAGCTTTGGTTTTATGCGCTATCATAGTTCTGGTTTTATTCTGCCTCTACTTGCCATCTTTTATTTATTGGTTTCAGAATGGCGGTAACCTTAGTGTTGGTAATCGTGATACCTCGGAAAGCGAGCGTTTCGGTTTAAAAATCATTAATTTATTTTTACCGATCGGGAATCACTATCTGGATTATTTTGCCAATTTACGTTGGTGTTTCGCGGAAGTTGCATTGGAACAATGTGAGAGTGTTTCAGAGAGTCTTGGTTTAATAGGAGCTAGTGGATTTTTATTTTTATTATTGTGGTTAATTGCCAAAGCGCAAAATAGCAGAAATTCTTTTTTTCAAAAAACCATCCAGAAATTCTCGCTTACCGAAAATGACCAGAACCTCATTTCTAACTTAGCCGGACTAAATTTGATTACGGTGCTTTTTGCCACGGTTGGCGGCTTTGTAATGTTCATGGCTATGTCTTTTCCTCTTATTAGAAGTCATGCCCGATTCTCGATTTTTATCGCCTTTTTTTCCCTGTTTTTTCTGGCGATAATTTTTGATAAAATGCTGCAAAAAAGAAAATTGTTTGCGCAGATTATCATTCCGATAATTTTGATATTAGCGTTATTTGATCAGGTAGGACGGGTTTCAGCGGCATCAATTCAAAATGAACAGATCAAAAATAGATTTGCTTCGGACCAAGATTTTGTACAGAGAATCGAATCAACAATGCCGCAAGGTACGATGATTTTTATGGTTCCGATTTTGAATTTTCCTGAAGGTGAAGAGCCTTACGATTTACTGGCCGGTTATTTACATTCCAAAAATCTGCGCTGGTCTTATCCGGCAATCATGGGACGTAAAAGTAACGCATGGCAGCATGAGGTGATGAAATTGGATTTTGCAGATTTTATTGCTGAAGTTAAGAAGGCAGGATTTAGCGGAATTTACATTGATCGCCAAGTGATGTCAGTGAAGTATAATTGGCAAGAAGTGAGAAAATTAGAAATGCGGCTGAAGAAAATGAAGGGGAAGATGTTGATTTCTAAGAATTCTAATTTGGTATTTTTTGAGATTTAGACAATAGAGCTTTAGATTACTCGAAGGAATAGTAAGAGAAAATCTAGAATCATTGTCACCCCGCACTTGTTGCGGGGTCCACTGTGTCGCGAGTTGAGTTGTAAATGGAATAACGCACTTGTTTCACGGTGGACCCCGCAGCAAGTGCGGGGTGACAACCAAGAGTTATCGCTATCTACGACCAACTCCCGCATCTTCTTCCAAAGCCAATGCCACATCAAACATGGTTTGTTCGTCAAAATGATTGGTAATGATGTGCAAACCAAGAGGCAAGCCATCCTTGTCGAATCCGGCAGGAACTGACATTGCCGGAAGGCCGGCTAGGTTGGCAGGAATGGTGAAGGCATCGTTTAGATACATTTTAACTGGGTCAGAATTTCCCACTTTTTTAGATTGATTAACCGGAAAAGCAGCGTTGGGAGTTGTAGGAGTTAAAATGGCATCAACTTTTTTGAAAGCTTCGCGGAAGTCTTGCAATACAAGGTTTCGTACTCTTTGAGCTTTTTTGTAGTAAGCGTCAAAATAGCCGGCAGAAAGAACATAAGTTCCCGTTAATATTCTTCTTTTTACTTCGGCGCCAAAACCAAGCGCGCGAGTTTTTTCATACATTTCTTCTAGAGAAAAATTTTCTCCGGCAGGTGCTTCAGCTCTAAATCCGTAGCGTACGCCATCAAATCTAGCTAAGTTGGAAGAGCATTCAGCAGAAGCCACAATGTAGTAAACGGCAGGAGCGTATTTAGTGTGAGGAAGAGAAATTTCTACCAATTCAGCACCACGTTTTTTTAGCATTTCTTTGCCTCGAGCCCAGAGTTGGTCTATTTCTTCAGGCATGCCGTCAATGTGATATTCTTTGGCAATGCCGATTTTTTTGCCTTTGATGTTGGAGTTTAAAAGTTGTTCAAATTGCGGCACGGCAACATTCATGGAAGTTGAATCTTTCGAGTCAAAACCGGAAATAATGCGTTGTAAAAGTGCGGCATCGTAAACGTCTTTGGCGAAAATTCCGGCTTGGTCAAGTGAGCTGGCAAAAGCGATCATGCCGTAGCGTGAGCAGCGTCCGTAAGTTGGTTTGACACCAACGGTGTTGGTAAAAGAGGCGGGTTGACGAATTGAACCTCCCGTATCTGATCCGGTTGCGCCCATACAAAGATTGGCTGCAACTGCCGCTGAAGAACCGCCGGAGCTACCTCCCGGAACTAAATCTTCATCAGAATTATTTTTTTTGTAAGGATTGATAACGGGCCCAAAATAGCTCGTAACATTTGATGAACCCATGGCAAATTCATCCATGTTTAACTTTCCCAGCGTGACTGATCCGGCGTCGAGAAGTTTTTGAGTTACGGTTGATTCGTAAGTTGGAACGAAGTCGGCTAACATTTTAGAGCCGCAAGTGGTGCGTATGTTTTTGGTGCAGAAAAGATCTTTAATGCCCAAAGGAATTCCTTCTAAATCACCTGCATTTCCGGCAGCAATTTTCTCATCAGATTTTTTGGCTTGAGTTAAAGCTAAGTCAAAAGAGTCGGTGATGAAAGCATTGAGGCGACGATTTTGCTCAATATTTTTGATGTAAGCAGAAGTTACTTCGGTGCTGGAGAATTTTTTTGATTTTAAGCCGTCAATAGTTTGACGGATAGTTAGTTTTGTAAGTTCGGTCATTTTACTTATTGTTTGTGAGGTGAAAAAGCGCGATCAATTAATTCGAGTAAACTTTTCTTATTGAGAAGTTCGTCGGTAAGTAATCCATCTTTAGCATATGGTCCGTAAACCGCGTTAAATGGGATGGCGAAGCGATTATTTTTGTGTAAATAATTCATGATTTCTTCATTAGGTTTAGTGATGTCGCCACGCATTGCAATAATGTCGCCGCCTTTTAATTTCGCCATAATTTCCTTATCGTGAAAAACTCGGATCTTATTGAATTTACAAGTAATGCACCACTCGGCAGTGATATCTACAATTACGACTTTCCCTTGTGCGACCAGATTAGGAATCGCCGCTTCGTCAAACTCGATCCAAACATTATTGTAAATTGCTTGCTTGGATTTTTGATGTTCCTGTAAGCCGGTTGGTAAAGCAAATATTGAAATTACCACTAAGGTAATTGCCAAATATCTCAACAGTTCGGATTTAATTTTGAGGCAGTAAAAAATAGAGACTGAGAGTATTCCTACTAAAAATGCCGGCATCGCTCCGATATTGTGTGAAAGCACATAAATCAGCCAAATTAATGTGGCCGCCAACAGTCCTGCCATTAGTTGTTTCACTTGTACCATCCATGCTCCCGGCTTCGGTAAAAAATGAACTAATCTTGGAGTGATTAGAAGTATGAAATAAGGTAGGGAAAAGCCGATTCCGATGAATAAGAATATCAGAAAAATATCAGAAAAATCTTGGGTTAAAGCAAAGGAAATTGCTGTGCCAAGAAATGGTGCTGAGCAAGGGGTAGCAAGAAGAACTGCTAAAATTCCGGAAAAGAAATTTGGTAGAAAAACTCTGTGATTTTTTTCAGTTTTGGTGATTTTTTTATTTAAAATTGTTGCCAAAAACTGGTCAAAATTAATTTCAAACATTCCCAGCAAGTTGCCGGTAAATATAATTAAAACTAAGATTAGGAAAATTAGAAATTGAGGATTTTGAAACTGTAATCCCCAGCCAAAAGAGTCGCCGGTTATTTTGATTAAGCAGGCCAAGGTGGAGAAAAATACAAAGCAAAATAATATGCCGATAATAGTTGAAATAGCGGCAAATCTGATTCGGGAAGTTTGGGAGTTGGAATATTTAATTAATGACATCAGCTTGATTGACAAAACCGGCAAGACGCAAGGCATGATGTTTAAAATCGCTCCGCCGAAAATTGCCAATAAAAGCACGGAAGTTAAGCTCAAAGAGTTTTTGCTTTCTTGAGGTTCAGCTGCAGCTTCTTGAGTTGGGGTGATTTTATTGGGGAAAAAGTTTTGAATTTCTTGTAAAGATTTGGTGTCAATTTCTTCTGGAATAGGTAAGGAGAAAGTTTCATTAACCGCGATGCAAATATCTTTGCACAATCCATAATTGAGTTTGAGATTTAGTTCTGTTGGCTGATCAGTTGTTTGCAACTCCACCATAAGTGGTATAATTAGATCACCCTTGTAAGAGAAAAAGCTGATTACTTCTTTGCCGATTTTTTCTTCCTCAGCTTCAGGTTTAGGCCAAAAAACGTCAAATTTGGCTAAATTTTTAGATCCTTCAAAATCAAAACTTGGTGGTAATCCAATGCTATCAGAACCTTGTCCGTAAATTTTCCAACCTTCAGCAATTTTAAAATGAACGCCGGCAATTAATTTTGTTTGACCGGTAGGATCTTTGTAAAAACTGGCAATTAGCCTTGTTTGAGCGCCTTTGCTTTGATTCTCACGCCAATCGCTGGTTGCAGAAAAAGCGCTACTAACTTGTAGAAAGAGTGTTGCAAAGATCAGAACAAAAATCTTTTTCATTGTTAAAAACTTAGATTGAAAAACTTAGATCAAGAAGGTAAGTTGACGCGAACTTCGCTTGCAAAAGTGTGCCGACACACATATTTTTTTCGTGTATCCGGACAGATCTCAATTTTTAATCTCTGAATTTTTAAAATGAATCCTCAATTTAATCCTCGGGTTAACACTTTTGAAACGCTTCACGTTGATTCTAAAAAAATTTCTTGTGATGGTGGTAAGGGTGCATCGGGACATCCTAAAGTCTATCTAAACATGGGTAAAAATGATTTTATCGTTTGTCCATATTGTAGCAAAAATTTCGTTTTCGAAAAGGCAAGCGTGACCGCGCCTAACAAAAACAATCATTAAAAAATAGTAACAATGAATAACACAGCAATAATCGGCTTGCAATGGGGCGATGAGGGAAAAGGGAAAATCGTGGATTTTTTGGCCGACAAATTTGATGCCGTAGTACGCTTTCAAGGTGGCCATAATGCCGGTCACACTATTAAAGTTGGTGACAAAACTTACAAATTAAGTTTGCTACCTTCAGGTATAATTCGTGGTAAATTTTCAGTAATTGGAAGTGGTGTGGTGGTTGATCCGGTCGCACTTTTTTCTGAGATTAAAAAAATTGAAGAAGCGGGAATAGAAATTACTGCTGAAAATCTAGTAGTTGCTGAGAATTGCTGTCTCATTTTGTCAATTCACCGCGATCTTGACCAGCTTTTAGAAGGTAGAAAAGGCGAGAAAAAAATTGGTACTACCGGACGTGGAATTGGCCCTGCTTATGAAGATCGTGCAGGTCGCCGCGCTTTACGTATTTGTGATTTAGTTGATAAAAAAGTTCTACAAGAGCGCTTGGAAAATTTACTTTTTTACCACAATCTTCTGCGTCAAAGCCTAGGTGCTAAAATTGTGACGGTTGCAGAAATTATTGAAGAATTAGAACCAATCCGCGAGCGCTTATTAACTCACTCCAAACCATCTTTTGAAATCGCCCAAAAAATATCATCATTCAAAAATGTAATGTTTGAAGGTGCACAAGGCGCTTTATTAGACGTGACTTACGGAACTTTTCCTTTTGTTACTTCAAGCAACACAATGGCCGGACAAATTGCTTTAGGTTCTTGTTTGGGAGTGGATGATTTGCATCGCACAATTGGTATTTTGAAAGCTTACACAACTCGTGTTGGATCTGGTCCTTTTCCAACTGAACTTGAATGTGAGATCGGAGATTTTTTACGTATTGAAGGTAAGGAGGTTGGAACTGTAACTGGGCGTGACAGACGCTGCGGTTGGTTTGATGCTGCTTTGGTGCGCCAAACAATTCAACTTTCTTCAGTCAAAGAAATCGCATTAACTAAGCTCGACGTATTGGATAAGTTGGAAAAAATTAAAATTTGTGTCGCTTATAAAGTTGAAGGCAAGATTTATAATTATCTGCCACAAGCCAATCATTTGTGGGACAAAATTGAGCCGGTTTATGAAGAAATGGAAGGCTGGCAAGAAAGCACTGTGGGGATCAAATCCCTTGAAGATCTACCGCAAAAAGCTCGCAATTATGTTCAAAAAATTGAAACTTTATGTGGTGTAAAAGCTGTCATTATTTCAACAGGTGCCAAGCGCGAAGAAACAATCTTAGTTAATTAAATATCGACAATGGAAAGTCTAAAAAAAGAAAAACCGGTAGTAATGCAAATTCTACCAGCCCTAGAAAGCGGTGGCGTGGAAAGAGGTACTATTGATATCGCTAAAGCATTGAAAAAGGCTAATTTTGAACCGATCGTGGTTTCAAGTGGTGGAGTTATGGTCTATCAATTGCGTGAAGCTGGAATTCAGCATATCACGCTTCCGGTGCATAGTAAAAATTTGTTTACGATTTTTTTTAACATCAAGCGCATCGTTAAACTTATTCAAAGCAATAATGTTGATATTGTGCATGTGAGATCAAGAGTGCCAATGTGGAGCGCGTATTTTGCCTGCAAAAAGACGGGTACAAAATTGGTTTCAACGGTTCACGGAACCTACTCACTTGGTATTTTTAAATTTAAATCTTCAATGCTGAAGAAAATTTATAATTCTGTGATGTTGGAAGCTGATCGTGTGATTGCTGTTTCTTATTTCATCAAAGATTATCTGGTTAAAAATTATAAAGGTTTTTTGCCTGAACATGTTACAGTTATTCGTCGCGGTGCTGAGTTGGGATATTTCAATTATGCCAAAGTTTCTAAAAGTCGGATTATTGATTTAAGCAAAAAATGGAATTTGCCGGAAGATAAAAAAATTATTCTAATGCCGGCGCGCTTTACTGCTTGGAAAGGTCATGAGTTTTTGATTGAAGCTTTAACCAAAGTAAAATGTGACTTTTGTTGTGTGATGGTGGGCTCGGATCACGGTCATGTATCCTTCAGAGAAAAAATAGAAAATAAAATCATCAAAGCCAATTTGGCCGGTAAAGTTAAAATCGTTGGGATCTGTAAAGATATGCCGACAGCCTACGCAATTTCGCATTTAGTTGTGTGCCCAAGTGTTAAGCCTGAAGCTTTTGGACGTGTAGCAATTGAAGCGCAAGCCTCAAGCAGAATCATCATTGCCACTAAAATTGGCGGTGCTTTGGAAACTGTAATTGAAGGTGAAACAGGATTTTTAGTTGATGTCGGAGATTCTGACAAACTTGCCGAACTAATTGAAAAAGTTCTAGAAATGCCTAAGGCGGAAGCTGATGTAATGGGAATTAATGCTCGCAGAAATGTTGAGGAAAATTTCTCCAATGAAGCAATGTGTAATGAAACTCTTAACGTCTATAGATCTCTATTAGATCCTCAGCCAGCTCTTTAGTTTCAACTCTTTTAAGGTTGTTAAAAATTTCTGCTATTTTGGAAAATCCCATTTTCCCAATAGCAGAAATGCCGTCCTCACCTATGATTTTTTTGCTGCGAATCCACACTAATTCATCAACTAGATTTTCTTTTAGAAACTGAGTCGCGATATTTTGCCCGCCTTCGATTAACACTGAATTTATCCCGCTAGCACAGAGTTTTTTTAAGGCATCTAGGAGATCAACCTGTCCGTTTTTTTCGGTGCAGAGGATAGTTTGGATGTTGAGATTGCCTGTGTGAATGGATCCAGAAACAAGTTCAGGATGACGTAGTGTGTGGGCACATCTCTCCCCACTGTCATCCTGAACTTGTTTCAGGATCTGTTTCGCGGAGTTAGTTAAAATTATCGTCGAGCCACCCTGAAAAATATTCAATCCCAAATCAAAAGCCAAACCATTAGAAACAATCACCTTCCTTGGTGAATATTTTTCAAGCCCCGCAATACGGCAATCAAGGCTCGGATTATCTTGTCTAACTGTATTTGCCCCTACCAAAATTGCATCGTTTGTAGCGCGTAAATAATGGCCAAATTGGCGTGCTTTATCTGATGTTATCCATTTGCTGTCCCAATCTTTGGTGGCAATTTTTCCGTCTAAGCTGGTGGCTAGTTTTAATGTAACAAAAGGTAAACCGCTTTTACGGGCTTTAAAAAAACCACGATTAATTTCTTGTGCTTCTTTTTCCATAACTCCGAGAACCACGTCAATATTAGCTTGGCGTAGTTTCTTAATTCCTTTACCATCAACTCGTGAATCAGGATCTTGAGTGGCAATTACCACTTTCTTGAATTTATATTTTATAATTTCATCAACGCAGGGAGTGGTTTGACCGGTGTGAGAGCAGGGTTCGAGAGTGATATAAATTTCCGCACCTTCTAAAATTTTTTTGTTGGCAACTTTTTCAATGGCAATTGTTTCAGCATGGGGACGACCATTTTTTGCTGTTACTCCTGTTGCAATAATTTTCCCGTCAAGAGTAATGACGCATCCTACAACTGGATTTGGTGCTGTTAGACCAAGGTTTTGTTTTGCTAAATTTAATGCGTAAGAAATAAATTTCTGCTCGTAATTTTTTTGCATGACTTTATTTTAAAACAAATTTTCCCGTAAGTAAATTTTTGCATGATAAGCGTTGCTTTCGCTTTTTTCGCTCGTAACTTTTCCAGCCCTCTTGTACATTTGCTACATGCTTTTAATGGATTGCAACATGATCTGGGTAAAATCAGGATATCAAGTTTGTTTTTTAATCGTCATTTGTTTGTGTGTTTTTTCCTGCAATAAAAATGATCCTTCTCTTTATGACAGGGTGGGATTTACAAAAGGTCATAGTCCGTATCAAGCGCCTCAATATTATCCAAAAGCTTATGAGCCATATTATCGGCCATATTCAAAAGGTTATGTAAACCCTTATTATCAGGCACCGCGCAATTATTACCCATATTACGATCACGATCAATATTATATTCCGCCACGAGATTATTATAACATTGAACCAATTGAAGGATCGGGAGCGGGCACTAAATATTAGCTAACAGTGTCTAGGTTACATCTAGATAAATCAGTTTCAAAAATTCAATAGTAATGCCAAGTCAAGCAAATCAATGTTGTAGAAAAATAATATTAGTGAGCAGAGCACTATTATGCGCTAGTGCCATTGCTTTTTCCTGCCTCTTATTTTCATGCACAAAAGATCCATACTTATATGATAGGGCAGGATTTGAGTCTGGTAACAGACCCAAAAATGTTCAAGCTAATGAAAATTCGCCAACCAAAGTTGCTCCTGATTATTACTACCGACAACCAGCTCGGAATCAGGGAGCTAATCAGCAATATCAGCAGCCGCAACAATATCAGCAGCCTCAGCAATACGCTCCTCAGGGATATAATCCTGGCCCACAACAATATTCTGCACAACCTTATCAGTATCAACAGCAGCAGCCTTATTATCCTCCTCAGGGATATGGACAACAACAGCCGAGTTATCAGCAGGCTGGTTCGAGATTCTACTCTAATCCTTATGCTATTCCGCCAACTACTAGTTACCCTTATTACGATGCCGATCAATATTATGTGCCACCATCTTATTCAACGAATGCGGAATATCAGTCATCGCCGCGACCTGATTCTAAGTACTAGAGGGTGCCTCTAATGATGGGTTTGGGTTCAATTCCTCAAGAAATGCAATTTTTAGAGGCTCCCTATAAAAGCCCACTTGATTTGAAAAGTGATCGATCATAGGTTCTCTTGCCCTCATTTTTAGAAAGAGGATCAAGTTAATAATGTAAATCAAATGCGGTTAAAGAACTTCCCTATCAAAACAATTACACATGTGCTCGGAATTTATTTTATGTTCCTGATAACTGCTTGTGAGCGTGAAGTAACCGTGAACCACATTAATCCTATCAAACAAAATTCTTATCGTAGCCCTCAGCCATACTCAGCTCCGGCCTATCGTCAAGCACCACCACAATATTACTATCAGCAACAGCAACCTCAGCCTTATCCTTACTATGGTCAGGCTGCGGGCTCAAGGTTTTATTCCAATCCTTACGACATTCCATCATCGGGCTCAAGCCAATATCAATATTACGACGCCGATCAATATTACGTTCCTCCGACTTATCAAAATAATGTTGAACCTCAATATAATGGTAGTGGTCCGTTTTAGAAAATTTTCTCCAATGATTAGAGTGATATTTACCGCAGTTTTAACTTATCTTTTTTTTCTTACCCTCTTATTTGTTTTTCAGCGCAAGTTGCAATATTTCCCGATGGGAAAGGTACAAGCTGTTTCAGCCTATGGTCTCACCGGATTTTCAGAAAAAATCTTAACCACTAAAGATGAAGCCAAAATTTTATCTTGGTACAGGTCGGCAAGAAATAACGAAAAAATAATTTTATACTTTCATGGAAATGCCGGAAATTTGGGGGATCGCTCTCATAAATTTGCTGCTTTTGCTGCTGATGGATTCGGAGTTCTGGCAATTACTTACCGTGGATATTCCGGCAGTGAAGGAAAGCCATCGGAAGCAGGATTGATGATGGATGCTGATGCCGCAGTGCAATTTCTTTCCGATCAAGGTTATTTAGAAAAAAACATAATTTTATTTGGTGAATCTTTGGGTTCAGGCGTTGCGGTTCAACTGGCGGCTAAGCATAATTTTGGGGCCATAATTTTAGAGTCGCCATTTTCTTCAATCGCCGGAGTTGCTCAGAAAACCTATTGGTTTGTGCCCGTCAATTTACTCTTAAAAGACAAATTTGAATCAATCAAATTTCTGCCAAAAATTTCTTCACCAATTTTAATTTTTCACGGCACTAAAGATCCGATAGTCCCTTATGCGGAAGGGAAAAAATTATTTGAGGCCGCAACTTCACCAAAGAAATTAATCACCATTGAGGGTGCGGGGCATTTAAATTTTGGTGAAGAATTTTTGTTACAAGAGATGGAGAAATTTTTGCGGGGCGAGTACACGAAAGTAATTTCTTAAACCTTTCTTACAAATTCTGATTTAAGTTTCATTTCTCCAATGCCGGCAATCTTGCAATCAATGTCGTGATCGCCACCGACTAAGCGAATATTTTTAACTTTCGTTCCTACCTTCACTACCAAAGATGAGCCTTTAACTTTTAAATCTTTGATGACGGTCACAGTATCACCATCTTGTAGAACTGTGCCATTAGCATCTTTAATAACCTCATCCTCATCTTCACTTTCTAGCCTTGCTGCATGTTTTGACCACTCGTGAGAACATTCAGGACATACATACATGTCCATCACTTCGTAAGTATATTCGCAGGCGCATTTGACGCATTTCGGTAGTTGGGATTCGTTCATAATTTATTAATTTAGTTTTGCTTGGTAATGCGTGAATAGATCCTGAAACAAGTTCAGGATGACGGTGAGGGGAGATCGAGAGTAATCGTCATCCTGAACTTGTTTCAGGATCTATTCACACGGTCAACAAATATTGTCAAAATGACAAGGTTAGAAAAATTAAGTTTGTGAATAAAAAAAATTAAATCAGCTTCTTGTCTAAATCTTTATAATTTCTCCTTAAATCTTTGCAAAATTTTTATGTTACCGGCAAATCACAAGCTTAGTACTTGGCAGTTAATGTTAATGTCCACCGGTGGCATGATTGGTGCGGGGTGGTTATTTTCTCCCTATTACGGGTTTCAGATGGCGGGAGTTGGGGTGTTGCTCTCATGGCTGATTATTGCAATTTTAACTTTAATTATCGGCATCGCTTTTGCTGAAGTTATAACTTTGGCCCCGATTGTTGGTGGTCTTTCACGTTTTGTTGGTATTACTCACAACCGCACCATGTCCTTCATTTTTCTAACTTTGGGTTGGCTGAGTTACGTAGTTTATTTGCCCTTGGAGGCGCAGTCGGCAATTCAATATTTAAGTTTCTGGTACAAAGATTTAGTGGTGGTGCATGAGAGTGGTACTACTCTGAGCCATTCCGGTTTGGTTTTGGCTTTTGCAGTGATTGGGCTTTTAACTTGGTTTAACAGTTTCTTTTTGAAAAATGTGGCACGAGTTAATTCTGCTGTGAGTGTTTGGAAAATAGTTGTTCCGATAGCAATTGCTTGGTTGCTGATTATTTTATTTGGTAGTTGGGAAAATGTTGAGGTAGCTAATGTGAAACATACGTTTTCTTTAGAAAGTGTATTACTGGCAATTACCGGAAGCGGTATGGCCTTTGCTTTTACTGGTTTCCAGAATGGTCTGATTCTAGCTAATAGTGTAGAAAATCCTAGAAAGGCTCTGCCTTATTCACTATTCGCGCCGATCTTGATTGGGTTTATTTTATACAGCTCACTTTCAGTGATTTACATTACCTGCTTAGGTGATAAAGAATTGGCCATCGGTAGTGCTGCACCCCTACTTGGAATAGTTTCACTATTTGGCATTCACATAATAATCACCATACTATTCATTGATGCGGTAATTGCTCCACTTGGTACAGCCAATGTTTACACGGCTGCTACTTCGCGAATTTTATACGGATTAGCCAAAGATTTTTTTCCAAAAAGTCTTTTAAACAAAGTGAATAAATTTTCTTCACCTGTCTATTGCTTATGGGTTAACGCCATTGTTGGCGCCTGTTTCTTGATGCCATTTCCAACTTGGCAGCAGCTGGTAGATTTCTTATCTTCAGTAGTGGTGTTTTCTTATTTGGCCGGTCCTGTGGCTTTAATCATTTTACGTCAAGACTTCCCTGAGTTAAAAAGACCTTTCAAAGTATTTAATTATAAATTGGTGGGTTATGCCGGATTTGCTTGCTGCAGTTTGTTAATCTACTGGTCAAATATTGATAACTTAGTTTATCTAACCGCTCTGGCCATGGCTCTAATTGTTATCCACAATTTGTTTATTGATAAAACCTCAGATGGCTTGTTTGTTTCTCTCAAAACCAACTTTTTTATAGTCGGATATTTGTTGGGAATGTTGGCAATTAAATATGCGCACCAAAATAAGCTAGTGTCCTTTCCGATTGATAATTTGCTGGTGATTCTTGTTTCTTGCATTGCCTGCAAAATATTTGTCGCAAGCAAAGTGAGCAGAAAAGAGATTGAGAGCAATCTAAACAGAATCGCTCACGAGAACTCTTAAATTACAAATCCAACCTTTCTGCGCAGGAAAGTTTAGGTTCGTTTTCGGAAAACCATTTTACTGCTGCAGAATAGTTGGAAGATTTCTTGGCCTGCTCTTTTTCTTCCGGCTGTAAAAAGATTTCTTCCGGTGAAATAATTAAATGTTTTTTCTCAGCTAGGATGCCGATAAAATCAAGTCGGTCATGATTTAGGGGATTATCGCTATTTTCTTCCAGCCATCTTGCAGCGCAAATTCCGATCAGATTATTTTCCAAATCTTTCATCATTTCTAAAGTTGAGTCTTTGGGTGATTTAAAAGCCAGTTCGGCCAGCTCATTAATTTTTCCCAAAAAAATCGTAATATTTTTTGCCTTATCAGAGCTAAAATAAATATTACGCAGCCCTGAATAAACTAGGCTGGCAGCGTAAGTATGTTTGATGGCATTAGCGCTAACTTTTGGAAGAGATCTTTTTTGAACTTCTTCTTTCGCAACTTTTTCAAAGAAAAAATCATTGGCAAGGATGGCCGATAATTCGAGCGTGATTAGAAAAATTACAATTGCTAAAGCGCTATATTTTAGTTTTTTGAGAGTCATGTTTGGAAAAGAGGCTTATTTGAAAAGATCTGCGCGTTGAATGCTAGTGGGTTTCCAAGTTATAAATTAACGAGATGAAGAGGAGGGCTTAATAGATTTTGATATTAAATGACAATCAAGCTCTGATCTTAAAAATAGCTGAAACTATTCCCCGTCTGATTAAAGTTGGTGCTCGTTTCCGGATTTCGTGAAATAGGCGTCGATGCGTTTCGGTGGGAAGTATTGCTAGTGCAGAAACTAAAAAAAATGTGGTAGTAAAGAACATGGTTTCCTTCTTCATAACTCTCTTTGGGTAATCAAAAATTATTAGGGGATTGGAAATTCAAAAACTAGTTGCTGGGTTTACAATGTTTAATTGATAGGATTAGTCAAAGTGGGGCAGAGGATGATCTTGGATTTAGTGGAAATTTTGTACTCACTTTGACCAGCTGGTTGATAAAAAATGAGCCCGTCGCAAATCTAACCTCCCAAAAAATTTAAACTAAAAAAATCTAACTCAGAACTTTTAGAAATTTCTTACTCGATTTTTTTGGAATTTTTTTGATTTTTTCTGCGTTTTGGTTCGCAGT